>CALHVG010000021.1 GCA_938039145.1 uncultured Treponema sp. | reverse complement strand
GGGCCCCCGTCAATTCCTTTGAGTTTCACCCTTGCGGGCATACTCCCCAGGCGGTACACTTATCGCGTTTGCTTTGGCACTGAAGCTCTTGCCCCAACACCTAGTGTACATCGTTTACGGTGTGGACTACCAGGGTATCTAATCCTGTTCGATCCCCACACTTTCGCATCTCAGCGTCAATTATCGGCCAGAAACCCGCCTTCGCCACCGGTGTTCTTCCAAATATCTACAGATTCCACCCCTACACTTGGAATTCCAGTTTCCCTTCCGTAATTCAAGTTACACAGTACCCAATGCTATTCTGGGGTTAAGCCCCAGGATTTCACATCAGGCTTACATAACCGCCTACATGCCCTTTACGCCCAATAATTCCGAACAACGCTCGCCCCTTACGTGTTACCGCGGCTGCTGGCACGTAATTAGCCGGGGCTTATTCGCCGACTACCGTCATCAGAGAAGCATTCCCTCTTCCCCTTATTCTTCATCAACAAAAGGATTTTACAACTTTTCAGCCTTCTTCATCCACGCGGCGTCGCTCCGTCAGACTTCCGTCCATTGCGGAATATTCTTAGCTGCTGCCTCCCGTAGGAGTTTGGGCCGTATCTCAGTCCCAATGTGTCCGTTCACCCTCTCAGGCCGGATACCCATCGTCGCCTTGGTGGGCCTTTACCTCACCAACTAGCTAATGGGACGCAAGCTCATCCTCAAGCGAAGCCGTAGCTTCCTTTCCTCAATACTTCTTATGAACTATCGAGTGTATTCGGTATTACCTGCTATTTCTAACAGCTATCCCCATCTTAAGGGTAGATTACCCACGTGTTCCTCACCAGTCCGCCACTCTAGGAGAGAAGCAAGCTCCTCTCTTGCCGTTCGACTTGCATGCTTAAGACGCGCCGCCAGCGTTCGTTCTGAGCCAGGATCAAACTCTCCATGATTATCTCATGGCCCCCGAAAGGGCCGTGATCCTTCTCTGCATTACAGGGGCTTCCGCCCCCTGTCTTCCTTTCCTTCCCTCTGCTGTCAAACAGCTTACCATCCCAAGGCTTTCCTGCGACGGTGATGAGGAATATATCACCTTCCTCCTCTACTTGTCAACTCCTTTTCATACCTTTTTTATCTTTTTGGGATTTTTTTAATTATTTTTTTGCGGAAAATTGAATTTCTGCGTTCACAAGTCCAAATCGGAAGGAAAATTAATTACAACACGCAAGTGGCATAGTTTATTCATTGTCCGTACCAAGAACGCCGTTATTTTATTAAACTTTATTATGCCCAAAATATCTTTGAAAATACACGCTGCGCAGAAAACGGAAATATTTGTCTATCAAAATTCTATAACGAAACCGTTCCTAATATTTTTGAGACACGGCGTTCCGGCGATACCTAGAAAAAACTTCTGAAAAATTTGCCATATATTTTTCTCAATTAGAAAAAAAACTCTGCCGAAGACAAGGAAAAAGTCTTCAAGTCATTTATAAGCGAGAAAAAATCTTATAAAGATACGTACAAAAATCAGTAAAATCCGCGACTATTCCGTCTCAAGAAAGGATTTTCTTACTTCTATTTCATGGGTAATGCGAACTATTTCTGAACGAATCGCCTGAATCTCGCCGCTTGAAAAATCAATTGCGGCATCAGGATTATTTTCAAGGCTGTCGGCAACAATTTTTCCGAGTTTTGCATATTGCTCCTCCCGCTTTGCCTCAAACTGTTTTTTTTCTATCCGAACAACACTTTTGTCGCTGAAATTCTGGACGGCTTCCCCGGCTTTTCCGAAGGCATCCATCGATGACTTCACGATTTTTTCAACTCCGTCTTTAATTTTTTTTCCGAATTCATCACCTGTCATATTTTCCTCCAAGATATTAATTCCAAATCCGCACCCAAAGCCAAACGCAAAGTTCGAAAATTCCGCTTACAAAAATCTGATTTCAACAATGTTAAATATAACCGATTTTCTTCAATAACAAAACATGATTTTCTAAAATCTAAAAAAATCGAATCATGTTTTATGGTTGAAAATTTTATAGTTCATCCACGGAAAAATCTGATGTTCATTTTCAAGTTTTGTAAGCCATTCCGTGCTTACGGTTTTTGAACCGAGAGCGTCGAAAACGGCAGTAAAATCATTTATGCTCCGCTTGAACCGCATCTCCGCATATTCAGGCTCATCATCATCGTCTATCATTCTTGCCCAGCCCGACGACTGCGCCATCATCAGTTCTATAGAACCGAGATTCAGAAGGCGAGCTTTTAGCCCCGTGTCGTCAGGAAAACGCTCCGAAAGGTCTACCATTCTTTCGCTCGCCTTTCGAACGTACCTCATCATCCAGTTGTTCTTGCTTGAAAGAAGATTTTCGCCATAGCCAAGGTCGCTTGAAGAGCCGTAATACGGATGGATTCTTTGCAGACTGTACTGTTTGTCAATCAGGGATTTTGCATTGGCAAACGAAATTCCGTATTCTTCCGCAGACTTAAAAAGATTTTCGACCCACAAAAGCCCTTCCGCCCACTTTTTTTTGAGTTCCCCAAGTTCCAGCGTAACCACAAGCGAAAGGACAGGTTCCGACGGAAGGCACTTTTCCGCCTCGGAAAACAAATTCGCCTTGTCCGAAAGAAAATCCTTCGCATCGGCAACAAGGCATTTTTCCGCCTTGGAAAAATCGTACACGGAAGAAATGGAATCACCCTTGTTCCAATATTTGTAGCCAAAAGAATATCTCGGGTCTCCCTTCTCGATGAAAGGTGCAAGGGATTCGCACGGAGCTTCAAAACACACATCCCGCGCCAACGAAAGATAGGCCTTGTTGCTTGCGTAGCCCGAATCCTCCCCGAAAATCTGCTCGTCGCACTTGTTGTAACGGCTGAACGCAACCAAAGAATTGTCGAACCTCGCAGGCGAAAATATTCCTTTTTCCGGCTCGTTCTCGGAAAACAGAAAACTCCTTGAATCAAGAAGCGTATAGTTGAATTTGTAGGCACGGACGATTTTTTCAATTCCCGGATAGTAGCCGAGTTCCGGAAGCCAAAAACCTTCGGGAATTTCGCCAAAAAACGCTTTGTAGGCAAAAAAACCAGTCTCGACCTGGGCGTTTACAACCTCCGGAATGTCGTTGTAATGCGGAAGGAAAATATTTGTTCCGCAAGTCGCAAGAAGTTCCACAAAACCCTTCTTATGGAAATCAAGGAATTTTCTTACAAGTTTTCCACCGAACTTTTCGTAAAGGCTTTTTGACTTTCGATTTTTCTCAATACAGCGGACAACGTTTTCTTTTACCGCAGCAGAATATTCGGGATTCTCGAGTTCCCGTTTCCCGAATTCAATCCTTTTTTCGACCCATTCCAAATACTGCCTCTGAATTTCAGAATCTTCAAGAAGCGTGCATACCACAGGCGAAAGGACAAGCCCAACCCTGAACGGAACGGATTCATCTTCCAGCCGCTCGAACATCTCAAGAAGAGGAAGATAGGTTTCGTTGATGCTTTCAAAGAATTTATTCATCACCGAAGAATATTTTTTTACATCATCGCCTGAATGCCTTATATATTCGGAAGAAGCGTTCAGGACAAGCACAAGTTTTTTTTCCGCCATATTTCCACCAATCACTCTGAAAAAGATTGTCTATGATTTTGATAATGATAATAAAGAAGTTCGTCCATTCCCGAAATTCTCATAATTTGGGAAATATTTTCCGTCCTGTCCGGCTTTATCATTGAAAGAAGCAGAGAATCTTCGGGCATCTCAAGAACATTGGACGAAGCAAGAATATCTATGATTCCGTCCAGATTAAAAAGAAGATCCACTCGAAAATATTTTTTCCCTGCAGGAAGAAACACATACTGACCGTTGTCGTGTTTTGAAATCTGAATGTCAAAATATTCGTCGGGCTTCAGCTGCTCTTTCTCTGAATATGAATTGACTCTAAGTTTCAGCTCGCTTACAAAAGCGCCCTGCAGCGAAAATTGGTCTGCCTCGCTGATATTCCAATAGATAAAAGCCCATGCAGGATTCCGCAGCATGATTTTTACTTCCGTGGAATTGTAAGATTTTGGAAGAAGTTCCGTCTTAGGAGTTTCGAATTCCTCGTTTGAAACGGTAAGCTCCGAATCGTCAAAATTACTTTCCGCCTCGTAAACTGCTTCAAGAATCTCCCCTATCAAAAAGCCCCTGTTCAACTTTTCAGGCACATCTATGCTATATTTATCCGCAATCTGAGACAAATCAAAATCCGACAGAGTCTCAAGAAACGTGCGGTTTATCGGCTCGTTTAACATAAACGTAATTTTCTAAAAAAAAAGAATAATAGTCAAGGGAATCAAGAGGAGTTTAGAATATTTAAGCCTTGATGCGAAAATAAACGCCGCCCAAAAAGGACAGCGTTTATTCAAAAATCGTTATTTTAGACAAGTAGAGATTCTTTCAAGAACCTTCTTCCTGTCAAGAGGCTTTATTATATAGTTTTTGGCTCCAAGCAGAAGGGACTTTTTTACAAGTTCTTCTTTTCCAAGAGCACTTACCATCACGACCCTGGCGTTTTTGTCGAAGGTCATAATCTGCTCCAACGCTGTGATTCCGTCCATTCTAGGCATGGTTATATCCATGGTGACCAAATCGATATTCGGAGCGAGTTCCTTGTATTTGTCAACGCCTTCTTTTCCGTCAGCCGCTGTCGCAACAACCTCGTATCCTTCGCTTGCAAGGATTTGACCTAACTGTTTCGCAACGAACATGGAGTCATCGACAATCATAACCCTGTAGGTTGTTCCATCGTCTTTAAGCCCCTCCGGGGGACGCTCGTTGATTGTAGGAAAGCCGTTCAATGTTTTCATATTTTTCTCCTAATTTTTTATGCACGTTCACGTATTGCTACGTTTACTTCTATTTTTCCACATTCGGTAATAAGAGGAACTATCAATGCTTCCACATTTTCCGCCCTTCCGTTCAATGCCGCAATTTCCATTTTTTGACCGGCAAAAAGAGCAGGCGGTGTAAGGTCAAATTTGAAATTGAGCTCATGCAACTTGGTAACGGCCTGCGCAGTAATGAGGTTCGCAAGTTCGCTGATTGTAGCCTTTGCCAAGTCGTCGAATGCGGGGAGTTCTTCTCCGTTCATCTTCGATGCCACATTGATCGCCGTTTCCATAGTCATGTCAAAAAGAACACGACCTTCGACATCCCCTGCAAGCCCCACGAGAGCTGCCACTCCCATCATCGGCATTGCTGTTGATTTTAGGTAAAGATTGCCGCGTTTTACTTCGGCTCCACCCAGGACTTCCTTCAATACCCTGTAAGAAGTCTCTACGAATGGATTAATATACTCTACTCTCATCACATACTCCTATTATTGTTTTTTATACGCTGTAAGCGAACCTACAGAATGCTCTATAAAATCCGAGAAATTGATTTTCTCGTTATCGCCGATAATCAAATATCCGTTGCCCTTGAGTTTTTCCTCAAAATCGGTAACAACATCTCTCAATTCGCCCTGCTCTATGAAGGATAGCAAATCTCTTGCAAAAATCAAGTCCGTCATAGGAAGCGCATTTGTATGAAGGCAATCGTGATATTCAAACATTATACTGTCTTTTATATCCTTTGAGAAAGTGTCTGCACCGGTCGCATTCTTCACAAGATACGGCGAAAGCCATCCGCCTGCCTGCGATGAAGGAACAGTAAGAAGAGGAGCGTTCGACACGTTCAGAAGGTCAATATCCTGAGCGTAAATGCGAATCTTAGAACCCGGATAACGCTTTGCAAGCACACAAGCAAGACAATATGTTTCGGCACCTTTTCCGCAACCCGGATTCCAGACGACAATCTGCTTTGCAGAATTATCCGGAAGAAGTTTTGAAACCGCATCCGCATACGCATCCGTCCACCAAGAATCGGAACATTTAGACCAGAAAGGTTTCAAGTACATATCCGCATCCTCTTCCGACTGGAACTGGATTTTGTCTTTGGAACGCTCGGACTTCCACTCAAAATAGCGGTTTTTTATCCACTCGTCGTTCACTTCCGATACATTGAATTTTTTGTACGACTTGAGGCTTTCGATGATGAACTTCAGATTTCTCCCGTCTTCATCGTCCGCCTTGGAAGCGCTCTGTGCAGGATTTGCCGCTTCTGGAGTCACTTTCTTTACGTCGTCAGTTTTTTTTCCGGCGGCAGCGGCAGGAAGCTGTTTTGAAGCCGCCTTATACGCCATCGGTTTTGCCGGCTGAGCCACGGCTACGTTTGTGTCTTTTCCTTCGAGTGTCTCTTTAGAGAAAATGCTTTCTACATCAAGAAGAATGTAAAGCCTCTTGCTGCTCTCGACAACGCCGGATATGTATTTTACGTTCACATCGCTGAAAAGAGGATGGGGAGGCTGGATTGTGCTTTTCTGCACACCTACAACCTTGTCGATTTTGTCGACAATCACACCGAACGTTTGTTCTGCCACGTTCAGTATAAGGAGATTTTCCAATCCCATTTTGTTCTTTTCGGGAAGTTCGATGTTGAAAAATATCCTAAGATCAAGGATAGGGATAATATCACCACGCAGGTTATACACCCCGACCACAAACGGAAGGACATTAGGCACATAAGTAAAATTACCCGCCTTGGCAATTTCCTTCACATACATTATGTCAATGGCGTAATCCTTTCCATACAGAGAGAATGTAACCATCTTGAAATCAATGGTGGTCTGCTGCTTGCGAGCTTCTTCCTGAGAAGTGTCATTTGCAACAGCAACCAAAGGTGTATCGAACGAATCATCTGACACAAGAATAGAATCAATAGTCATATAACCTCACTAAATAGCCGGTCGGTCTATCATGCGTTGAGCATCAATATCCTGCTTAACGCTAAGATCCAACAACTGGGAAACATCAATAATCAAAGAAACGGAACCGTCGCCAAGAATCGAAGCACCGGCAATTCCCGGCGAGTTGGTAAACTGATCCCTTAGAGGTTTGATAACAACATCCTCTTCTCCTACAAGAGAATCAACCATTATACCAACTTTCTTGTCTTTCGAACCGACAATTACAATATTGCAATACTCGTCCTCGTGGCTTTCCTGGATTCCAAAGAGCCGCGAAAGGCGAAGCACGCTGATAACTTCGTTTCGTACATTCAAAACCTCGTAACTGTCGATGGTTTTTATGTCTTTTTGAAGAATGCGCTGGCTTTCGATTACGGAAACAATAGGAATAGAATAAATCTCTTTTCCAACTCTTACAAGTAGTCCCTGGATAATAGCCAACGTAAGAGGAAGCCTTATGCTGAACGTAGTTCCCTGACCTTTTTGAGAAGAGACAGTTACCGTTCCGTTCAACTTGTCGATCATCGTTTTTACGACATCAAGTCCTACGCCTCTTCCGGACACGTTAGTAATTTTGTCTGCCGTGGAAAATCCCGGAAGGAAGATAAGCTGCTGCGCCTCGGTCTCGGTAAGTTGCTTGTCAGGATGCACAAGACCTCTTTCTATAGCCTTCTGCTTTACACGGTCCGTATCGATTCCAGCTCCGTCATCGGCAATTTCTATGACGATAAGGTTTCCTTCGTTGGAAGCCTTGAGAATCACCGTTCCGCTTTCCGATTTTCCGGAAGCCTTTCGTTCCGCCGGAGTTTCTATTCCGTGGTCAACGGAATTCCTTACACAGTGCATGATAGGATCAAGAAGGTCCTCTACCACCGACTTGTCAAGTTCCGTGTCCTCACCTTCTATCATGAGTTCCACTTTTTTGTTCAGATCCCGCTGAAGATCCCGAACAACGCGCGGGAAGCGGCTGAAAATCTGGTTTATAGGAACCATTCGGATTTTCATTACGCCTTCCTGAAGTTCGCTGGCAATTCGACCCAAATTCTGCGTTGAAGAACGGAGTTTTGACGTAATGCTTTTGAGTTCTGAATCGTCGGTGTCAAAAATATTTTCAAGTCCGCCGAACTCGCCCAAAATAGAAGCCCTTACATCTTTTACGCTTTTTCCTTCTTGAAGCTGCTCAAGGTAACTGGGGAACTGCTCAAAAAGCTGATGTATCGAACTTTTTAGAGTGCTTTCCGCCGTCTGAAACCTAAGAAGTTCTTCGCCCAAGGTTGCGGCAAGCTGGTTGAACGAAGCCTTTGTGATTACGGTTTCGCTTACAAGGTTCATAAGCAAATCTATTCTTCTTGAATCTACACGCAGAACAGAACCCTGCTGAACCGCATGAACAGAGCCGGCATCTTTTTTTGCATCCGCCTGAGGGGTAGCTTTATGCTCTTCCGCCTTTTCAGGCGCAGCCTTTGCCGCAGGTTCGGAAGCCTGAGCTACAGCCTTAGTCGGCTGTTCCGGCTCGGCAGCGGAAACAGGCTCGGATTCTTCCATTCCCGTTCCTCCTTCCGAAGCGCCATCAACAATTTTGGCATCGGTAACAAGAGTAACATCGCTAAGGAAAGCAACATCTTCGATTTTTCCTGCGTCCGCATCGGAAGCGATGTAATAATATACAAACTCATAGAACTGATCTTCGTAGAGCGCATCAAAGTCCGGAATGGTTTTAAGCACACTTCCCAAAGCCTTTAATGCCGCAAACACCTGGATTCCGCCAACCGAATTCATGGGATTATTTTCGTCAAACTTTACGGAAACGAGCCAAAGTTTTTGATTTCCTTCACACGCCGATTTCAGTTCCATGTAGTCGCTTTCGGATATAGCAGGATAGTTGAAAGGGGACGGACCAGACGATGATTTTTTTGCCGGAGCTGCTGGCGCAGTTTTTGCCGCTTTTGGAGCAGAAGGCTTTGACTTTGCTCCCTTGGCTCCCTTTTCAGGAATATATTCCTTGAGCCTTGATACAAGGTCGTCGATGTTCTCCTCGTACACCGAACCGTTTGCCCTTGCTTCAAGCATCGCCTTTATCACGTCGATAGAAGACAGCAATATGTCAACGACCTTCTCGTCAACCGAAAGCCTGTCCGAACGAATCTCGTCAAGCACATCTTCAACCTTATGAGTAAAACTGGACAACTCGTTCATCTCGACCGTAGCGGAGCCGCCCTTGAGCGTATGCGCCGCACGGAAAATCTCATCTACAGCCTCATGGTTAGTCGGATCGTGTTCTATCACGAGAACGTTACTTTCGAGGGTCTCCACCTGCTGTTCGGCTTCGGAAAAAAAGTCCTTCAGCAGTTCTTCGTTATTTGGATCAAGATAGTCACTCATACTCTTGTATTATACAACGAAATCATCACAATTCAAGCGAAAATCCAATTAAAATAAAGAAATAAGCAAGTCTTTTAAAGATATGAGAAAACTTGCCGACAATGAAGGTGGAATTCTGTTTTTCGGGAGCGGTTCTGCCTGTTATGAAGAAAATTAGACGTTTTTGCTTTATCTCTGTTCTCATCGTTTTTATCTTTCCTGCCTTTGCGGAAATATCGTTCAACGGACTTGCAGGTGCTGTGGGAACATTATGTTCCGACCCTGAAAAAGACAATTTCGATCTGCAGCTAAAACTCCAGACATTTTTTGCAGGTCAGTTCAACCTTTCGGACAACCTGATGGTCAGAGGGGAATTCACCGTAAAAACTTCCGACTTAATAGAAAAATCCGTGTTCAAGGAAATCGACACAAAATTCCAGATAGACGAACTTTCGCTCACCTTTAGAAGTTCGGGGTTCGAACTTACAAATTATCTTAGCCTTTTTATAGGAACGTACGAACCGATAGGCTCGGATATCTTCCTTAGAAGATATTTTGGAATAAATCCAATAGCGTCCCGCCTTACGGAAAGTTGGCTTGGGACGGCAGGTTCTGTAATATATCCGCTTATAGGAGCTGGACTTGGAGATGTTCTGCATTTTTCCTCGCAGCCCATAGCAATCGGTTTTTACGCATACGTGAACCATGAATTGAACGACAGCTACGTGTTCAACATCGACGCAAGAATCGGAATGGTCTACAGATACATGAAACTGGATTTTTCGACGGGAATCGGAGCGCCGCTAAACACAAAATACTACAACGACGCATTCATAGTTGTGAACAAACTTTATTGGCGGGCGGGAATAAACCTTCTTTTGGGAAATCCTCGCAATTTTTCAATGTACGTCCAGACGGGAGCAAGCGAGATTCCTTTTTCGAAGAACAACAAAAAAATCTCTTTTTCAAACGTGAAGACATACATTCTTATAGAGCCAAGGCTGAGCATTTCCGCACTGAACTTTGCGCTCGCGGCTTACAGCCTTCCTTCGGAAACCGTGTCTTCCCTGCTTTTCATAGACGACACGCTGGGAACCGCACTGAACATTTACACGGACGGTTTTCACATAAACAATCAGATTTTCGTGTTCGGCGTGAACACATCTTTTTCGTTCCCAGAAAAAAAACTCACAGACCTTAAAAACTTTCCTTCGTTCTTTCCTGATGATTTTAACATAGGAATTGCGCCCTATCTTTCAACAAAAGTGCTGAACGGAAACCTGAACCTTATGGCAAAACTGAACGTCATGGACATAGTAAGAGGAAAATGGTTCAGAGGACTCGGAATATCGCTAGGTTACAAGACACAGTTTTAGATTCCGCACCGATACGGCATTGCAGGAAATACCGATTTAGGAAAATGCCGTATGGATGTGCCGTGTATGCAAGCTTTACGAAAAAAAAAGCGATAGAAGAAGCACGCTCTTTAAGTGCCTATAACATTCAGGTTTAACAAGATAAACGGCGGAAAATTGAAACCTTTCATAAACCGTGTTATAATGCACGCAAACAAGGAGAGACACTTGAACCAATCAATACAAAGCACTATATTCCCCCCCCACACACACGATACAGATTTTATAAAGGGGATTCTCCCCTTAAACCCCGTTTTCAGAGGAGGGAGGACGGACATATAAAAGCTTCGTTCATCCAACTGTCGGTACGATGTCCGTCTCAAGAATTGGGCAGAGCCCAATTCTTGCAAGATGAGGCTTGTACAAGTTTTCCTTTCAGGAAAACTTGGGGCGGCAGGCGAGGAATTAGAGGTGCAAGAGCCGTTTTTCCGCCGACCTCCCTCCCCTATAACCCCTCCCATCTTCCAAATAACCGCTTAGGGGCTTTCGCCCCTAAGCAGTAGGACGGGCATATTAAAGGAGTCGTTCATTTGGTTATTGACTGTATGCCCGTCTCACGAATCGGACAACTGTCCGATTCGTGCAAGCAGGGGATTCTTAGGGGTACACCCCTAAGCAGTGCGAGGAAAAGGGAAGGGGTCATAGGGGAAGGGAAAAACCCCTGCCCTGACGTTTTTTTCCCTTCCCCTATAACAAATGGGTTTAAGGGGGCACCGCCCCTTTATATAAAAACAATAGCTAGGAGGGGGAAGCATTCCCCCAATAGGAGGAGAAAACTATGTTAAAGTATTGTTTACGTGAAAACTTACTCACGGCAAAACCGGATGATTACATGGCTCAAGTAACCGACAGCCAGGTATTCACGCTGGAAGACGTTATCGACCGCATGGTTAAGCGCGGAACGACCGTTACGAGAACCGACTTGGTCGCTATCATGCAGCTGTACACCGAAGAATGCTCGTTTATCGTTGAAGAAGGCGGCACACTCAACACGCCGCTTATCAACACAAGTATGAGCATTGCAGGCGTGTTCGACGGGGCGGACGACAGCTTCGATAAAAAGCGCCACACCGTCAATTTGAACATCAATGCGGGCACGGCGCTAAAAACCGCACTCGGCAAGGTAAAAACGGTCAAAACCGAAACGGCAAGCACCGACCCGTATATCACCGCCGTAACCGACAAGCTCACAGGTTCCGCCGACAGTATAAAAATCGGCTCGGTCATGGAGATTATCGGAAGCCGTCTGAAGTTCGACCCTGCAGACGAGGAACAGGGCGTGTTCGCCGTATCGGGAACAAACGCCGTGCGCTGCGCTTCGGTCGTGGAGAACAAACCTGCCCGCCTTATCGTCATGCTGGACGCGGCTGTCCCCGCAGGAGATTTTACACTTGAAGTGCGGACAAAGCTGGACAGTAGAGGAACGCGCCCATCAAAAACTTTGAAGAAGGGATATTATCATAAAACTTTAAAGGCTGTTGTCTAAAATATGCGGGGCTATCTGACAGCATACTGCGGATACGCCCCGCAGCATAATGCGGGACACTCCCGCAGCATAATGCGGGACACCCCCGCAGCGTAATGACGGAGGGAGGAAGGACGGACATCAAAAGGCATCCTTCATCCGATTGCTGCTCGTATGTCCGTCCCAAGAATTGGGCGACGCCCAATTCTTGCAAGATGGGGATTCCAAAGGGAAAACCCTTTGGTCGTGCCCAAGGAAGGTGACGGGCATATTAAAGCATCGTTCATCCGATTGTCGCTCGTATGCCCGTCTCACGAATCGGACAAGTCCGATTCGTGCTGGATGAATTATACAAGTTTTCCAGCAAGGAAAACTTGGAGCGGACATACAAGCAGCTATCTGATGAACGATACTATAATATGTCCGCCCTTCCTCCCTAATAACTCTTACAAAGAAAACTCGGAAAGCCTTTCAGCCGCTTCTTTTACATCGCTCGGATGCCCGAATGCACTAAAGCGCACAAACGATTCTCCGCTTGGGCCGAAGCCTGAACCCGGGGTTGTAACTATGAAGCATTTTTCCAAAAGAGAATCAAAGACGTCCCAGCTTTTTCTTCCGGGGAATTTTACCCAAACATAGGGGCTGTTTCCCGTGTAATATATTTCAGTTCCCATTTCCTTGAAATTTCTTTGGGCTAAGGCGTTTTCTATCATTTTTGCGTTATCAAGGTATGTGTCTATTATATTTTTCATGGCGTTGAGCCCTTCCGGTTCAAGAGCGGCAAGTCCTCCTGCCTGAGCCACGTTTGAAGCTCCGTTAAAAAGGGTTGTCATCACCCTGTTCCAGTCTTTGTTTACGCTTGTTCCGTCTGAAAACTTAAGTTCCTTTGGAACTATAGACCAGCCCAATCTGACACCTGTAAAACCTGCGGGCTTTGAAAACGAGTTTATTTCGATTGCGCAGGTGCGGCTTCCTTCGATTTCGAATATGGTTTTCGGAAGTTCAGGGTCTGATGAACTCTCTGTACGCCGCATCATAAATTATTATGCAGCCGTTTTTGTTCGAAAAGTCTACAAGTTTTTTTAAGTCGTCTTTTGCGGCGCACGCTCCTGTAGGATTGTTCGGGGAGCAAAAATATATAAGGCTGTTTTTCCGAACTTTTGTAAGGTCGGGGAAAAAATTGTTTTCCGGTGTGCAGGGCATATACGTAACTTTTTTGTAGCCAGATGAAAACGGTTTTCCTGCGGAACCTATAATCACCGAGCCGTCCACATATACAGGATATGCGGGATCTTGGACGGCAACTTTTGTCTTTCTTCCGAAAAGTGTCTGAATCCGGGCAATGTCGCACTTTGCTCCGTCGGAAATAAATACTTCGTCCGCATCCAAAAGATTTTTATACCAGACTTCAGCGATTTTTGCCCTTAAAGTGGGCGTTCCCTGCTCGTCGCCGTAACCTGAATAGCCTTCCGTTGTTGCAAGTCCCATGGAATAATCCGCCATAGCCTTTGCAATGCATTCCGGCAAAGGTTCGGTTGTGTTTCCGATGCTTAGGCTTATGATTTTCGCATCCGGATTTTTTTGGGCAAACTCCCGTCTTCTGCGTGCAACTTCGGGGAACAGATACCCCATGGACAAATTGGAAAATCCTGTATTTCTTTTAATCATAATGAGCGGATATTATCATAATTTTTATTAAATGAAAACGATTCAAAAACGTGCGGCGTCATCATTCGGCTTTTGCTTCCGATTCCGCTTCTGCGCCATAATGAAAATGACAAAAAGCTTTTTTGATAGTAAAATGTACCGGTAAGGGAAAAGCAGACTGGATTACAGACGGTGGAAACAGGCTCAAAGAAATTCCCGTAAAACATAATAAGGGGTTTTTATGACAAACCATTTTTCTTCCAGCGCCTTGTTCACCGATTTTTACGAGCTTACTATGGCTCAGGGTTATTGGAAAGAGAACATGAACCATCCGGTTGTGTTCGATATGTTTTTCAGAAGGAATCCGTTCAACGGCGGATTTTCAATTCTTGCCGGAAACCGGACTCTGCTGGACGCTGTTACGGAACTTTCGTTCAGCGGCGAAGACATTGATTTTCTTAGGGAGCAGAAAATCTTTGAGGAAGGATTTCTTGACTATCTTAAAAGCTGGAAATTCACCGGAGACATTTACATAATGGACGAAGGAACCGTCGTTTTTCCGCAAGAGCCGCTCCTTAGAATTCATGCAAATCTTATAGAAGCCCAGATTCTTGAAGGGCTTGTGCTTAACATCATAAATTTCCAGAGCCTTATTGCAACAAAAACGGCACGAGTCTATCTTGCATCAAAAGGCGCACCTATAATGGAATTCGGACTTAGGCGGGCGCAAGGGCCGGACGGAGCGATGAGCGCAACAAGGGCTTCGTATATCGGAGGCGCGGTCGGAACGTCAAACGCTCTTGCCGCACGGGTATACGGCATTCCCGCAATGGGAACTATGGCGCACTCGTGGATAATGAGCCATTCCTCGGAACTTGAGGCATTCAGAGAATACGCCAAAATCTATCCTTCAAATTCCGTGTTCCTTATAGACACATACGACACGCTCAAATCCGGAATCAAAAATGCCATAATCGCGGGAAAAGAGCTTTCGGAAAAAGGGCAAAACTTCGGGGTCAGGCTGGATTCGGGCGACATTTCATATCTTTCAAGGGAAGTCAGAAAAGAACTCGACAGGGCGGGATTTCCCGACGCAAAAATATCCGTCTCAAACGAACTTACAGAAGAAATAATTTCAACGCTTGTAGCAGGCGGCGCCCCTATCGACAGCTGGGGCGTAGGCACTCACATGGTAACAGGAGGAACGGAATCCTCGTTCACGGGAGTATATAAACTTGCTGCAAGGCACGAAAAGGAAAGCGGAAAAATGCTTCCCGCAATGAAATTCAGCGACAATCCTGCAAAAACTACAAATCCCGGAATAAAGAACGTGTTCCGCCTTATGGACGATAACGGAATGCTCCTTGCCGACATTCTTTCGCTTGAGGGCGAAAAAATCGAAACGGGAAAGGAGCAGCGCTACTATCATCCGATGGTAGATTACAGACAGTTTTCATGCACAGCTTCAAAAGTTGAGCCGCTTCTAAAGCTCCGCCTGAAAAACGGAAAAAGAACGGAAGAACGCATTTCCGACAAGGAAACGCTCCGTCTTGCAAGAAAAAACATGGAAAACCGGCTTTTAATGCTAGACGAAAGTTACAAGCGAATCCTTAATCCGCATATCTACAAAGTATCTCTTACCGAAAAACTTAAAGAGCTTAAAGCGGACTTCATTAAAAAGAACATCGACGGAAAAGTCTAAAAATTGAACTCGCCTCTGATTACAAGACCGCTAAGCTCCTTGTATTTTCCGTAAGTTCCGTCGTTCTTGGGCCCCGGACTGAACACATAGGCTCCGAGCGAAAGTTTTATTTGGTCGGTAAGGCTGTATTTAACGCCCGTTTCTACAACCAGGTCAAGGTCGTTAAGACCCACAACTCCGGCAAGCGAAAGGTCAAGAGTTCCGCGCAACATTCTGTACGTTGCGCTGAACGTCGTCTTGTGTGAAAAAACATCCCTTTCAAGAATGTCGGCATTGCCAAACAAAACGTCTGCATAATACTGAGCCGTAACCGCCCAGTCGCCCCTTATCCAGTCAAATCCTAAAAGAGCGACCAGTTGGTGCCGTCTTTGGAATAAATCGTATGTCACGCCGGAAACGGAATGTGTATTAAAAATATGAGTAAGCTGAGTTTCAATCTGATAGCCGGCTTTAGTGGAAAAATACCGCTCCGGAAAATACGCGCCCTCAAATCTAAGCACAAAATCTCCCAACGGAAGCGACGAATCAAATCCGACCATAGCCATCCTTCGGTACGAGCCGTGCATGGAAATTGCGCTCGGTTTATCTATTTTGACACCGCCGATTTCAACCTTTTCAACATTCACTTCATATCCGCTTATAGGGCTATCGTCCCAGCCGTAAAATCCGTACAACGAAAAATCCGCAAAACTCGTGTAAAACGCAGCCTTTACCGCATATTCTCCGTTTTTTAAGCTGAGTTCAGGCATTTCAAGTTTTTCGTTTGAAAGCGGCTTTAAAGGAAGGCTTCCGCCCGCTCCCGGAAGGTCAACGCTTTTCGGAACAAGAAGCCTGTTCAGAATGTTTCCGCTGTCGAGCGGCAAAGGAGAAGGCGTAAAAAACGGAATCCAGTAAAGGTTTGCAGAAAAGAAGCCTACGGAAAAATTTAACTTTACCGCATCTATTCCGAGAAAACTGTCGGAAACATCCGTTCCGGAAACGCTTGTTAAATCCTTCGGGCAAAGAACGTTCGTAACGGAAAGGCTGTCCGCCGCTCCCCAAGTCTCAAGCTGGCGTCCGACTCTGAGCCCCCACCATGAGCCGTCATAATCAAAATAAGCCTCTGTAAGTTTTCCCGAAAAACTATGGATTCCGCTTGCAAAATCCAGTTTTTTGTTCGGGGAAGCTGCCCTTAGCGCATCGAACGAAAGCGAGCCGTCCGCATAAAGCATGGATGAACCCTGCCTGAAAGAAAGAGAGCCGTCCAAAGTTGTAAGAGCTTTTACAAAGTCCCAGGCGTTTTTTGTATACGGGAACGCCATTCCCAATTCAGTTGAAAGAGAACCCGAAAATTCCGCCTGGGAAAAAAGTAGCGGAGCAAGAAAAGTAAAAGCTAAAATCGGAAAAAGCTTTTTCATCAGCGTATTCGTCCGTTTTCAAGTGAAGATACGGTGAACGGGCTGTCGTCCATGGGCTTATCGTATTCAATGTTCTTCATTTCAATCAAAGTGGAATGTGATGTCTGAACATTTTTCATGAGCATTTTGCCCGATACCCAATAGCCGTCTTTTTTCTGATAATCGGAAACGGTAAGAACTCTGTGGAGCATATCCTGCCTGTCGTAAAACTCGGTTTTTATAATCAGAAAGTTGTCCTTTGTTACCCAGCAGATTTTTCTTTGGTCTTTTTCCTTGGGGTCTTTAGACTTGCATTCGACTTTAAAGCAGTCCGCACCGTCAAAATTTTCTTCGCCAAGAAGAACATAGGTATCCTTGTTCAAACCGCGTTCCCCCATGTCGTCGTAGGTAAAATCCGTTCCCATAAAATCGCCGCCCGAATCCGAGCCGCTGATTCTTCTTGTCTTTTTCATGGCGGGCATATAAAGCCACCTGTCGGAATCGGGCTTTGTTCCGTCGCTTTTTTCGTCGTATTCGAACATAAGGTAGCCCACTCCGGAAACGTCCTTCGGAGCGGTAAATACAATCACGGACTTTGAAAGGTTTCCGTAATCCTTTGACCTTTCGATAATTTCTCTGAGCCTTACCTGACCTTTTCTGTCGGTAAGCGTCATCGTTGCCGTAAATGACGTTGTTTTGGGCGAAGGCTTTTCGTCCGCCTTCTTCATTACATCATAACCGGTAAGAGATTCAGCGCTCAAAACGGAACAGAAAAAAACGGCAAAAGCCGATACAAAAAATCTTTTCATACAAAACTCCTTAGTGCGCAAAACGAACTTTGCCGATATGCGCAAAAATATAACCTTATTTGTTCACTTTTCTATTTGCCGTCGGCTTTTTTAAGCGGACTTTCCGTCTCTTTTCCGAACGGATGTGTTATGTACATCAGAACCGGAGTCAGAGTGTAATCCGCTACGAGTGCGCTTGTAAGTCCGACGATAGAAAGAAAGCCTATTCGTGCAAGGGCGGTCATTGAACTTGTAAGGAAAATCATGAACATCATGCAAAGAATAACCGTGGTCATTATCATGGATTTTCCAATTTCCCTGTATGCGCCAAGGACGGCTGCCCTGTAGTTTCCCGTAAGTTCAAAGTGATATTTTATGTGATTCGTAAAATGAATCGTGTCGTCAACCGCAATTCCCAAAATCATAGGCATTATCATAGCCGTAATCATATCAAGATTGATATTTGCATAGCCCATTATTGCGCCGCAAAGAAGCACCGGAGAAATGTTCGGAATCATTCCGATGAATCCTGTTTTTAACGACATAAACGCAAGCGAAAGAAGGAAGAATATAACGATGAAAGAAGTTCCTATCGACTTTATTGAGCCCCGTACAAGTTTTCCGTTCATCGAAGAGTACTGCATAGCCTGCCCTACAACGCCGGCTGTCTCGGTGTCGGGGAAAAGTTCCTTTACCCAAACTTCAACCTGATTAAGGTTTTGAAGACATTCTTCCGAATCGTAGCCCGTAAGTTCCACATGAAGGAACGCCGAACGGAAATCCTGCGTTACGTACTGATAAAGGTCTCTTCCGCCCATTACTTCGTAAAGACCAAGAATCTCACTTGTCTGAGAAGCGTCATTCGGAATCACGTACATATCCGCTCTGTCCTCGTTTAAAGCTCTGTTCATCTCTTTTACAATCTTTGTGACAGACGAGATTCTGGGCTTTCCGTTAGTGATTCTTGTCATGCTTAAAGTTCCGATTTTGTCGGAAAGAATATCCATTTTCATAAGAACTTCGGGGTCTTTTATTTTATCCTCGTCCGCGTACTCTAAAAGCACATCGTAGGAATACTGACTTCCCAATTCCGACCTGCATATTTCCATAAGACGCTTTACGAACGGAATCCTCTCGCCCATCATGTCGTTATAGTTCATGTTCACTTTTATTTTTAAAAGCCCCGGAATGCTTATAATCAGCACAACCGCTCCGAGCACAATTGTTATCCACTTTTTGTTCAGAATGGACTTTCCCATCCGTTCTATGCTGAAGTCGGCTTTTGTTGCGCCTTCGGAGTCAACGTATTTTTGTTCGGGGGTTTTATCCTTACCGAAACTGTAAAAGCACGGAAGAAGAATCATCGTATAAACGAACACCATGAACACGGCGACCGCAGTTGTTCCGCCTACCCATCGCATTGTCCTTATTCCGCCTGAAAAGAACGAAAGCATTCCGCCCATCGTAGTAACAACTGTAAAAAGAAGCGCCCAGCCCGAATCCCTTACGCCAAGGATAACGGATTCTTTTCGCTTTCCGGTGTTTCTAAAATGAAGGCGGAAACTGTTCACATAATGAACGGCGTAGCCCACCGCAAGAGCCATAGCCAAAAGCACAGGAACCACAAGCATTATCGTGTTAGCCTCAATTCCAAGCCACGCAGAAGCGCCCAACGTGGAAGAAATTGCAAAAACCGTAGCAAGAGTGGGAACTATAACGCCCCGCAATGAACGGACAAAGAACACAAGACACAAAACCATCACGACAAAACCTATAGCAATGCGGGAAAAGCACTGATCCCGCGCTGCAATGTCTTCCTCGTATTCAGTGTAAGAATAACCTGCAGGTCTTAGTGTCCATTTATCGGACTTGTACGCATCGGAATTAAATACCGCCATAGCGGGAACGGCTATCTTTTTTTGGGCTTCCGAAAGGCTTTCCGTGTAATGCTCAAGGTTCAGAATAAGCCAAGTTTCTTTGCAGTTGCGGCTTACAAGAATATCAACGATAGATTCCCTTGAAAGAATCTGTTCCTTTTTCTTTTGAAGCTCTTCTGGGTCTGTAGGAATTCCGTCTTCAAACGGGTCAAGAATGTCAAAACCGTCTTCTGTTCCGATGGGCATGGAAAGACTTGTAAGTGAAGTTACAGTGTCGGCATAGGGAACACTCATCAGAAGCTTGTCGCCGAGGTTTGATATCATAGTAAGGATTTCAGGGTCGAACACGTCGGTTCCTTCGCTTGCCGTTATGTGACAAAGAAGCGAGTCCGTGCTTCCGAACATATCCTCAAAGTGGTCTTGATTCTTCTTTACGACTTCCCAGTCGTCGAACCAGTCATCGCCCCCGTTACTGAACCTGAGCCGAGAAAGACCGGAAGAACAAAGCAAGGTCAAAAGCGTCAAACCTATAATAAACAGCCAGCGGTGCTTTACCTCAAAACTCCCCGCCTTCCCGAACCAATCATTGATTTTTGTAACCTTCATCACAAACTCCTTATAACAAGTCAAGAAAAAAGCTTCAGCTTTTGATTGACTTGTTACGCACGTTCGTAACAAAGTAAGAACGTGCATTAAATATACAAGTTTGCATTTTGCAAACTTGAGGAACTGAAAGCCGCACCATTTATGCGGATTTCAGTTCAAAGTCCCTTATACTAACTTTTTACATACGGATTTTATTCCCCATAACTTAAAGCGGTAATATGCCTGCATGAGGACACTGATATTATACAAACATCAAAATTATTGGTCGAGTGTTTAGAATGTTTATTTTCCGACTGAAGGCTCGACACTCAAGAGAGCAATGTAAATATCACAGTGAACTTATAGAGCGTTCTATCCGCGCTTTTTATTGCTACAACACACACAAAGAATGCCCGCTGCGCCGGAACGTATCCCTGCAAACGTAAAGCATTGGCACGGCGCCGCATGCGACAGCTGGTTTTCCCATTTGGCAATCTCAATCCCCGGAGAGGGCGCAAGCAACGAATGGTGCGAGCCGGTAAGCGATGCGGAATACGGGATACTGCCGGCGTCTTTACATTAAGATTATGCACCGGCATGTCTGCATACTATGTTTTTCACCATTCCTGCATCTTCCGTAACTTCATCGCGTATCGTACAGCGGCAACAATTGGGGGAGGCGTTCCGTACGGTTATGCCCGTGTTTTCAGCTCATGCAGCTGTTCGGCTAGATGGCGGGAAGCACGGGGATCGGCGGTGTCGTACAGCCAGTTGCGGTTAAAGCAAGCGATGGTATTTTTGTTGCCGCTTGCGCCGATCACGAGGCTGTAAAAGTCCGTGTTCTTTGCTTTTTCCGTTTCGATAGCGCTCACCAAATCGGCTGAAAGATTGGTCATTACAAAATCAGAGATCATCAGTACGTCGGCATTTTTATAACCGGTTGCCGTATCAGTGCCGGCAAGCATGGTAAGCGCTTTCCGCAGTGCAGGCTCCGCATCGGTGCCGCCGTTAAACGACATCCGCAAAAAGCGCACCAGTTTTTGCAGATAGTTTCCTCCGTCCGCATTGGTTAGTTCCATATCCTCATTCGGTTTTACTTCCAGAGTTTCAATATCGGTGGAAAACGAGATGATATAGCAGAGTCGCTCTTGTTCCACAGCAATTTTTGCGAGCGCAAAGGCTACCGTTTTTGCAATATTCTCCGGCGTGCCGTGCATGGAACCGCTCGTATCAACACAGATAATAATTGGTCCTTTGGGTTCTTTCTTTTCCATCGTTATCTCTTCTTGTTCTGTTTTTTCTTGTGTTTCCGCCTGTTCATTTTGATATGCAAATGACAGGAACTGCTTTTGCGCAAATTTCAGCTGAAAGAGTTTTTTTGTAGCGGGATTTTTCAGCATCGCAAGTTCGGCGGGAAGAGCTGCGGCAATATCATTTGAATATTTTAACCCGTTTATTTCTCCGCGGTATGCAGGTTTGGGATGCCACTCCGTTGTTATCACGACTTTATCCCGCAGCTCTTTTTCGTATACCGCCTGCGTGCGGCTCTGCTTGCCGAGAAGCTCAGCCAGTTCCTGCAGCGACTCATCTTGTTCCAGTAGTTTTGCAAAGGTTTCAAGGATTTCAAATCCGCTTGTTTCAAAAGGATGCTTGGATAAATCCCAGAGCCGCCCGAAATCCTGTGTGAATGGGGAAAGCAGTTTTTCAAGCCGCATAAAGTTTTTGATTTTTTTATACAGTTCGTCCAAAAACTGTTTCCGCATTTCGTCGATCCGCTCCTGCTCCCATTTGTTTTTGCGGTCGATGAGATTTTTTTCCATATCGGCAATAAAGTTTCTGCGCAATGCTTCAAGCTTTTCTTTTACCGCTTGCTGTTGAGCTCTAAAATCTTTCGATTTTTTTTCTTCCGGCAGCGACATAGCAATAAGTTTTTTCTGATCGGAAAATGCTTTGTGATAAAAATCAAAGTTCAGAGAACTCTCTGCTATGGTTCCGCGCTTTGAATCGCTGACTGATGGGAGGCGTTTATAGTGATACTGTATTTTTGACTTTTCTGCAGAAAGGTCTTCGGCAATTGCTGCAGCGGATTGTTTTTTCTGCTGTGCAACAAAAATTTCTTCATCAACAAACGGATTTTCTTTTTCTAATGTGCCTTGTGTTTTTTGCAGCCATTCCAAAAGATCGGTTTGTATATTTTCGGAAAGCCCTGCATGACTTTGCATATACTCTTTTACATTTTGAGCAGATAGGATTTCGGAAAGCGTATCCTGCGCGACCTTCGCAAACGTATTCTGAGGGAATGCGATCGGTTCATCTGCCGGTTCAACAGGCTGTATGGCATCTTCTATCGCGTCAACCAGCTGCTTCCGTTCAGCCTCTTTTCCAAATGCAGATTCCGGAGTTGCAGTATTTTCAAACTTCCGCTTTTTCTTTGACTGCTGCTTATAGCGTTCAATGTTCGCATTTAAATCCTGTTTGATTGTATCGATGTGTGTAAACAGCGTACTGCACAGTTCCGAAAATGCTTCATCGCTTAAATCTTCCGTCTGGTGCGCAGCTTTATTCCGAGTTAAACGGAGCGGCTCCCACCAAATTTTCTTTGAGTAAACGAACCATACGCGTTTTAAGCATTCGCGCAACTGCTGTATTTTGATTTGCAGCCATGCACGAGCTTCCTCAGTAATCGTCATAACATCAGAAATACCGGAAGGATATTTATCAATAATTTCTTCAATAAGAGTTACTGCTTTTCTGCTGTATATTCTTGAAGCCTTATCTTTTTTACTCATGAGTTAATCCTGTTTGCATTAAGGCGCTAATTCCTTCAATATTGTCAAATACAAATGAAACCATCTTTTGTAATTCCTTATCGGGAATGTCTTCCGTTGCATGGGCAAGCCGGTTGCGGATTTTGCGCAGTTCCGTAATCATCTGCGGCGGCTGAAGGTCTTCCGCAACCGCCTGTATTTTCAGCTTTAGCCATGCCTTTTGCTCGTCGGTAAGCCGATTGACATCGGGCATGCCGCCGGGATACTTTTGCTGCAATGCGGAAAGGGCATCGCGGGATGTATTCATATTTACCACTATATTTTATTCCATTCACGGATAGCACGAACAGCATAGATATGATCTTTTGTCGTATGATCTTGCAAACCGTTCTCATCAAAAGCCTGATAAAATGCTGCCGCTTCTCCATTTTTGGATGCCGACCAGTATTCCTGCGGAGTAAGCATTGCATCTTTAAGACCGAGCGCTTTGAAAGAAGCGTTTATTGCGTTCCTGTTTTTCCATATTGTATGCAACTGATCTTTATCGGGGATTATCCAATTCGATGCATATTCTTTCGGTAAGTTATCACCGTAATGGAGGGAGAATTCTTTAAGCGCATTCCAAGTCATCTTTTTTTCAGTTATACCGATAGCAAAACTTGTATCGTCCGCGATGCACACAACGGCAATCACATTCTTTTTCTGTTCTTCCGTCATGTTTTTAATTTCTTCCGAAGAAAAAGCGGTTCCGTCTTTGAGGATAACATCCCCTTCTGAAAAACTCGTATGGAGTTCTGCATTAAAATATCTGCTATGCTGCTCGTCAGCTTTGATTTCCGCATCTTCAAGCTGACGAATTGCTTCATCAAGTTTTACGGTAATACTTTGATTATAATCCTGATTTGCAAAGAGGTTTGCCTTAAAGGGTACCGCATCCGCTTCTTTTTTGTCTTTCAACGCTTTGATTTCGGAATGAATATTATCTGTAATCGGTTGATAATAGGCTTTATCAAACTTCTTTTGTAACGTTTCCTGAGCGATGTCGGATAATTTCTTTTTTTCAAGATGAGTTGTTGCAGGGGTCTTGTTTACAGTGAAATCATAATAACAAGAAATTGTATCACCATTTTTTTGAAATGAATCATACCTATAATGGTCTTTATTCGAATCATAAATATCATGATAATCATTCCATGAAGTATGTTTCCCCCTCTCTACAGTAACATACCACGTTTCTTTCGTTCCGTCTCGCGTGCATTCATAACAGTCCTGACCATCAACAGTGACGATTATGTCGGTTTCAGAATCTGTAATTACTTCAAACCATTCTTGCTCAACTCTTGCCTTAAACTCTTCAATCTCATCATTAATCTCTTCGATTGCGGTGTCGCAGTCCAGTCCATTTTGCTGAATACATTTTTCCACTATGTTCCGCGCTTTTTTCTGCTGCTTTTCCGTGCTCCAGATACAGTATTCAATGAGCTGGCAGTCCATTAAGTCTACTTCGGTACGGTCGTTTAAGAATGCGGATGTTTTTAAGATGCGCGCTATCTTTTTCCAGCGCCGGTCTCCTACTGCAAACGCTTCTCCCGCTTCTTTTTCTTCTTCGCTCAACGCTTCATTCTGCGCAGTCAGTTCTTTACGGATTGCGGAAATGACTGCTCGTGCCTCTTCCGAAAGCTGCACTTTGTCGATCTGTGTTTTCCACTCTTCTAATTCTGCATTGGAGATTTGCAATTTTTTCAGCTCATCGGAAATCTCAAATTCCGATGATGAGCCTTCTATCATATCAAAAAAAGAATCTTCATCTTGAATAAAGCCGATACATAACCGGATAATGAAACGATCATACAGCGCTTCAAGTCCACGGTTTTTTGCAGGCAGTTCGTTTGATGCGGCTAGTAATGCTTTTAGAGGCACGTCTTGTACTTTACTGCCGTTATGAAATTTCCGCTCGTTTATAATGGTAAGAAGTGTGTTGAGGATTGCGAGGCTTGCCTTCCAGATTTCGTCAAGAAAAGCAACATCCGCTTCCGGCAGCATGTTCTCCGTGAGACGGCGGTATTCTTCTTTTCCGCTTTCACCCTCACCGTTTAATGCTTTAAGGGAAATGTTACCGAATACATCCTCCGGTGTAGAAAATTGATTTAAGAGCGTTTCAAAGTATTTTACACCTTCTTCTCCATCCGTTTTAAATATCCGAACAACTAGACGGGCAAGCATACTCTTGGCACACCCGGGAGCACCCAAAAAGAAAATACTTTCCCCTGCAATTGCTGCTAAAAGTGCAAGGCGCAGCGCTTCATCTTTTTCGTATAAGCCTTCGCTGAGCGCATTTTTAAGCGCTGCTATTCTGTCGTGATGCTTTGTTGTTTCTGCCATCTTTGTTTCCTCCTGTCCGGCATTTGATAATTTATTTTCTGTTTTAGGATTCTGCACAAGCTGCACATAAACAGTTGCATGCTTATCTTTTTTTATTTTTATTTGCGGTATCTGGGATAAAACCTCACCGAACTTACTTACATCGAATAAAGCACAAATCTCGTTGATTGTGTCTTTATTCCAGTTCAATTTTTGTGTAATAACAGACGGATTTATTTGTCCATCATTTTCTTTAAGCACGGCAATGATTTTTTCCGTAACCTCTTTTTTTGTATACTGTACCATAGCTAATCAGCCTCCAATATTTATTATAGTTATTTATTCTGCCGGTTGACAGATTTTTTGCAGCTTTTTGATAAAAACGCTTATCGTTCTGCTGGCATCGGTTTTATCTTTGCCGAACTGTGCAGCGATGTCTTCTTGGGTAGGAAATGTTTTGCTTTCAAAAAACAGCTGTACCAGCTTTTTTCCATGTTCCGTACCTGCAAAGGTTATGTTACTGAATATGCCCACTATTGTTTCCCGGTCTATTTTTGCAGCATCCAGTTCGCATAGTATCCGGTGGGTCAGCAATGCGGAAAGATACGACTTTGTGCGGTCTTGGGATGCGATAAACACTCCATCTACAGTCTGCAGGATGTGTTCAAGATCAAGTTTTTCCACTAGATGCGTCTCCGCTGCTGAATTGCCGGTATGCGCAGCCGGCACGGTATATTCAAAGAGAGAGATTTCTTCACCGTCTTTGGACATGCTGTATTCGCTTTTTACCGTTGTCCGAAATTTCCATTTGATAAACTGCGCTATTTCACTTACCGGATAGCAGGTTCGTTCCGCAAGCCAAATTTGAGTTGCTGCAGTATTGATGTCTTTTCCGTACTGTTCGGCCTCAGAGCATAGTTGATGCAGTTGTCTTTGTTTTTTATCCGGTAGAGAAATGGCCGATGTGTTAAAAGTATGCAGCTTTCCGTTTGCCCGTATGATTTCTTGTTTTAAAGCACTTGCAATATAATTGATATAGTGTTCGGCAGTGCCCTTGTAGCTGAGAACGCTGCGGTTTACACACTCCATTATTTCTACGCTTGCATTTTCAATGTTTGCCGTGCCGAACGTAAGCGCAGCAAACCGCCATACGGTATCCGCAAGTTTCGTCCGTAATGTGAGAAATTCCACACAGGCTGTGTTACTGTTTTGGACAAACGGTAAGAGTTCCGATACAGTTTTAATAATCTTTAATTCCCAGTGCTTTTTTTCCATACGGCGTTCCGCTTATTTTTACAGAGCAAAAAAGGCATCCAAGGCTTTCAAAGCCGCTGTTCCATTGGGAGCTTCCATCGTTCCCATGAGATTATTTAAATAGTAAAGCGGGGTAACATCGTACAGTTCGGGATTTTCAGGATAGGCTATCCCATCGGCATGTTTGATAAATTCAACTTTACCGTATATGATTTTTTTTATATCAGCGTCAAAGAACCGTTCGGCAAAATGGAATGCGCACATCAAAACCATGGGGAGCGTTTTTTGTCCGAAGGTAATATCAGCATAGAGTTCAGCACCGTCTTCCATGAGCGGCAGCAGTTTGCGGAACCGCATTTCATGATTTGCTTTTGATTCAACAAAATCCGTTGCAAACTGCTCATACTCAATATGAGCACCGATAGCTGCATTAATAGAATTAAACTCCTGCTTAAAAAGTTCCGCATTTTCCGCTGTATGATCTTTACCGATAACGGTCGTTAAAAGCACCGCTTTTACCCGGTCGTCTTTATGCAGTTTTTCTGCAAGTACGGCATTGATCGGGAATACAACCTCACCGGTATAGCGGCAGCCGGCATTTCCGGTTCCCGCATAGCATTGCCCATCCGCTGTTTCATCCATCTTTTTCATAGGAATATCAACAAATATAATCTTTTTCATTTTAAACCTCACTGTTTCGTAATAGCGTCATAATGCGGACGAGTTGACAAATTATAGCATGATTGCGGTTTACTGCTGATTAAAGACTTTTCTATCTGTTTTATGATATAACTTAGCCTCCTAATAAGGTTGACTTGCAAACCTGCTAGTTTTCGTAGCGGAAAATTGAGCTTTGTATGTCGTTTCTTATTTTCTGGAAACGACACAAATCAACAATCGAGGTTGCTAAATTATAGAAAACCGTTATTTTCCGCTGAAATTTTTCTTTACAATGCCTAAGACTTATTGACACTTTTTTTGCATAACACTATAGTATTCCCACGTTCGTCACTGAACGATGGGCTATTAGCTCAGGTGGTAGAGCACCGCCCTTTTAAGGCGGCTGTCGATGGTTCGAGTCCATCATAGCTCAAAAAGAGTCTCCGGTTTGCGAGACTCTTTTTCTTTTAACGCATTGTCTTAAAAGCACCGGAACAAAAGGACGGTATAACTTCGGAAACCGAATAAGGCAGTCTTGTTAGCCTGCAAGTTTTCCTAGCAAAAGCTTGAATTTTGCATATCGTTTCCTGCTTTCTCGAAACGGCGCCAATTCACCAATCCTTGATTATTGATACAATCTGCGGTTCCTGCAATTTAGGGAACAAAAAACGTACTGCATTCACAACTTAAAAAAAAATCCGCTTTTAATTTTTAGCTGTTTTGCTCGCAAAAAATTTTTTAATTCTGCGGCTTTTTTATAAAACCGAAAATGCATAAAAAATCAGAATAAAAATACGTTTTTAGCTTTGTTTACACGCCGTTAAATCGCACTTAAAAAACGCACTCTTGAATCTATTAAAAAAAATAAAAAAATCGTTGACAATCCATTTAGGGTCGTGTATATTGTAGTCAGCTTGTAAATAAGCTGATAAACTCTCTCCGATGTCCACATAGTGGACGGCAAGTTCCTTGGATAGTGTTACTGTTCGAGGAACTTGTTTTTTAACTTTACACTTTTTGTTTGGCAGACGCAAAAAAAATCCGCCAATCCTATGAGTTCTGTTGTTTTTTTTTATTTTTACCACTATCTTTAAATACTGACTTGAACAATAGGATTTCCAAAAAATTGTACATTCCGGATGCCTCTTTTTGACTTCCGCAAGTTTTTGTCACAGAATTATCCCAAAATATGCACGCCCATCAGCTTGGAGCGTGTCGCAATCGACAAGGAATTTATATGGCAGAAGAAACCTTTCAGAAAACAAAAAAAATAAAAAAGTTCGGCACAAAAATGTTCGGCTGGCTTTTTGTTCTTGCGATACTTGCAGGAGCGGTGATAAGCAGCGCATTTATCATAGACGAGACGGAACAGGCGGTAATAACGCGACTTGGAAAATACGAAAATACGCTTGGACCCGGCCTTCACATCAAACTCCCGTTTGGAATAGACAGAGTGTATTCCGTTCCGGTGAAAGTGGTGCAGACAGAGCAGTTCGGTTTCAAGACGCTGAAATCCGGGCGCGACAACGAATACAGGAACAGCATCACGTCCGAATCCACAATGCTTACAGGCGACCTGAACATCGTGGATGTCGAATGGATAATCCAGTACAGAATCGTTGACCCCAGACAATGGCTTTTTGGAGTGAAGGAAAAATCCCAGACAATCAGGGATATTTCCCGTTCCGTGATAAACACTCTTGTAGGCGACCGGGCTATTCTCGATGTCATGGGAAGCGAACGTTCTTCCATAGAAACCCTCGCCCTTGACATGATGAACGAAAACTTCAGGTCGTTGGGACTTGGAATAAACATCATCGCCGTAAAACTCCAGAACATTGTCCCGCCAAGCGGAGTACAGGAAGCGTTCGAGGACGTAAACAAAGCCATCCAAGACATGAACAGATTTATCAACGAGGGAAAGGAAGCGTACAACTCAGAAATTCCAAAAGCTCAAGGAGAGGCGGACAAGCAGCTCCAGATTGCCGAAGGATATGCGGCGGAAAGGGTGAACATGGCAAAGGGAGACGTGGCAAGATTCAATGCCGTTTACTCAGAATACATAAAATCTCCAAGGGTAACAAAAGACAGAATCTACCTTGAAACGATGGATGAAATCCTTGGCGACAAAAAAAAGCCTACTCTCATAGACGGAAAACTGAACAATGTGCTTCCGATAAAAACTCTTTCGGATTCGTCCAAGCAGTAGGCAACTTTTTGACGAACAACGCCTGAATATGGCGTTTTCAATAGTTTACAGGCTGAGCCAAACAGAATCGCGCAAGGCATAAAATCAAACTGCGTTCCCAAATTATGTTCCGGGAATCGCCAAAGCGGACGGGAAAACCGTCTTTTACGGAGGAAGAAAAATCAAAACCGTACAAATGGCACGACTTTGATTTTCCAAAGTTTGCTAAATCGCAAACTTGTATATTATCCGCACATTCTAATTTCATTGCGAATGTGCATAAAAAAGCCAATCGAAAGTTGAAACTTTCAATCGGCTTTTTATATGGAGGAAGAAAAATGTCCAAAATGAATCAAAAGACAAAAAAAAGCATAAAGACAATCATAATTCTTGCGGTTGTCGCAATCATTTTCTTTATAATGGGACCGTTCTACATCATTCAGGAAGGAAACCAGGCTGTCGTCACCCGCTTTGGCGGAATCGTTGCGACACGAACAGAAGCCGGTCTATATTTCAAGATTCCGTTTATCGAACAGATAACGACATATCCGAAACTGGTGCTTTCCCTTGACGGCGACAGGCAGCGGATTCCCACAAAGGAAAATCAGTTCATAATCGTGGACACGACAAGCCGCTGGCGTATCGTAGACCCCGGCAAATTCTACCAAAGTTTCAAGACGCTTGAAAACGCCTACAATAAACTCAGCGATATAATCGATTCTTCGACAAGAACGGTAATCACACAGAACAGGCTCAGCGAAATCGTAAGAAGCTCGAACATCATAAATGAAAAGACAGCGCACGATGAAAACGACCAGGACGAAGAGACAAAAGAGATAGAATCTTTGGTAAACGTGAGCAATGTGAACGAGTCGGTTACAAAAGGAAGGAGCGAACTTTGCAAGCAGATGACCGTAGATGCCAACAAACTTGTCCCGGAATACGGAATAGAACTGATAGACATAGTTCCCCGTCAGATAAAGTATTCGGACGAACTTACAACCAGCGTCTACAACCGAATGATAAAGGAACGCAATCAGGTGGCGCAGGCGTACAGGTCTCTTGGCGAAGGAAAAAAGGCTGAATGGCTGGGAAAACTTGAAAACGAAAAGAGAACCATCCATTCGGAGGCATACAGAAAGTCCGAAGAGACAAAAGGAAAAGCCGATGCGGAAGCCGCAAAAATCTATGCGCTCGCATACAGCAGAGACCCTGAGTTCTACAATTTTTGGAAGAGCATGGAATCCTACAAGCAGACTCTCAAAGGCTACGATGCCACATACAGCACTAACATGGATTATTTCAGATACCTATATTCTTCCGACGGGAAAAGATAGATTTTGATTTTTAGAATTTATGTAAGACTTTTCTAAAACCGCAAGGAACAAGGATACGTTTATGTACGAAATTTTATCTTCTTCCAAAAGCACATTACTGAAGACTTCGCTTGACGAAGAAATGTTTGCAAAGACCAAGTTTTCAAATCTTCTTGAGGAAACCGGAACGTTCGTCGTAAAAATTGGCGAAAACGAATTCGATTTTTCGCCATGGAAATTCAGCGGAACAAAATCCGATGAAAGTGACGTTTACTTCGAAGGAGACAAATTTGAAGGGGCGACAATTTCTTCGCTTCTGATGAAGGCAAACGACGGTTCAAACGAAGACGAAGAGACTGCCCGAAAAGCCCTCTCGCTCCTTGTGGAAGTCTACACGTATGCGCTTGAAGCAAAGCCGGATTTTTCTTTCGAACTTCCGTGCTCCGGCGTATACGGAATCCTATACGGTTCTTCCGACGGAAAAGAAAGCCTTGTCTTTGTTCCGGAAAAGACATTCGACAAATGCGCTGCAAACCTAGGAAAAGAATCCTACAGCATAATGCAGGAACCATGGCGGGATTCTGCATTGAAAGGAAAGGAAGCCCTGACTTTTTCAAGAGCTGTCGTCTGCTACTTTGCGTTGACAAAAAAACTTCCCTATCCGCCAAAATCCACCGACAAAAGCGTAGATATTTCCTATAAAAATTTTGTGCCGTTGGAATACGCACTGAACGGAGTGGACGAGAATCTGGCTGCAATAGTGAACGAAAATCTTTCGGGAAAAATCGGAAAGGCTACTTTTCCGCTTTCAAAATTCAAGGAAGAACTTTTTTCGCCCGAAAAGCGCGTTCCACAAAAAAGTGCGGAGGAATTCGAAAAAGCCCGGAACGAATTCATGGCAAAAAAGGAAAAAAGCATTTCGGCAAGAAAAAAATTCAACAGAACAAAGGGAACAATTTTAGCTTCCTTCGTGGCGGCAATCTTCATTTCAGTCTTTATGCTGAACGCGTTCCTTGAAAATTCAAAAAAGCCCACGACAATCGGTCTTTCCTCTTCCGAGACGGCGGCGGTATTCTATCAGGGAATCCACCACATGGACACCGACCTCATGCTGGCATCCGCAAAGGACTGCCCGGAAGCCCAAGGCTACATATCAAGAATTCCGCAGATATATGTTGTTGCCAACATGAAAAGCGCATTCAATTTCGAAAGCGGAATCTCAACTCCTGAAAACTGGCTTTTCTTTGAGCCGGGTTCTTCAAGAGCGTACTCGCATTTTGTGTACGGAGTAACGAATTTCACAATAGACGGAAAAAGCGACACGCTGAACAATCCGATTCCGCAAATCAGAAACCATAAGCCGCGGCTAAAAAAAGAGGACGGACTTCGCCTTGACGACTATTCAAGAAAATCGCACAGCGTTCATTACTGGCTCGTCCATACTGTTGATGACGAACTTAAAATCGAAGAATTCACTACAAAAGTGAACCTAAAATGGGTGAAAAACAAATGGCAAATCTCGTTTTTGGATGAGGTTTCATCCTCGCAGATGATTTCGCCCGCATTGTTTGCAGCCGACTACAAGGAAGCTCTGGAAAACTTCGAACAAGACCAAATATCCGCCTCAAATGCCATCCGTCAAAAATATCCGTGGATTCCATCGGAAAAATCCATTTCGGAAGAAGCGGCTCGTCTTGAAAGCATAGGATATTAGAAAAATTATTTTAAACGGAGGTCGTTCATGTTTTGAAATTTCGAAACCAGAAGCGAACGGAAAATAAACTAAGTCCGTAAAGAAAGTTTTCCTATCCACAAAAAAACAACCGTTACCGCAAAAGAAATCATGACATTATTTCAATTTTTGTCATATTGACCATCACATTTCTTTTTTGTATCATTTATTCAACTTTTTATAAAAATTTGAGGTCTTTTCATATGGAATACAATCTGGGAAAACAGCACGAAAAGGGAAAACTGCACGCAATCGAAAGGATTACAAAACTTTGCGATAAAGGTTCCTTTGTGGAAATCTATTCTGGTGTGAAGCATAACTGCACCAGCTTTGGCATGGAAAAAAAAGACATTCCCTATGACGGAGTAATAACCGGATTCGGAACTGTAAACGGAAAAAAAGTTGCGGTTTACGCACAGGATTTTACCGTGCAGGGCGGCTCTCTTGGAAATATGCACGGCGAAAAAATAGCCGAACTCATAGACAAGGCGATTCAATACAGATGTCCCGTAATCGGAATAAACGATTCCGGCGGAGCAAGAATTCAGGAAGGAGTGGACTCTCTTTGCGGCTACGGAGACCTTTTTTATCAGAACGTAAGGGCTTCCGGAAGTGTGCCGCAGATTTCTATAATCGCAGGTCCATGTGCAGGTGGAGCGGTCTATAGCCCCGGAATCACTGACTTTATTTTTGCCGTTGACAAGATAAGCCAGCTGTTCATCACAGGTCCAAAAGTCGTAAAATCCGTTATGTTCATGGACATAAGCGCAGAAGACCTTGGAGGAGCCTCGATTCATTCACAAAAATCCGGAGTCGCTCATTTCAGATGCGAAAACGAAGAAATCTGCTACGAGCAGGTCCGTCATCTTTTGGACTATATTCCGCACTATTACGGAGAAGATTTGACTCAAAATCTTGAATACAAGTACAACCTCAAGGAAAAAGCCGCGCATATTCAAAAAATCCTTCCTGAAAATTCAAAGCAGGGCTACGACATGAAAGATGTCATAAACGATGTTCTTGACGACGGCTCGTTCTTTGAGACATGCGCCGAATTTGCCGTAAACTGTGTTACAGGATTCGGAAAAATAGAAGGAAAAACTGTCGGAATCATCGGAAACAATCCGGAAGGCATGGGCGGAGTGTTGGACTGCGATGCCTCCGACAAAATTGCCCGCCACGTCCGCTATTGCGATGCATTCGACATTCCGCTGGTGAATTTTGTTGACGTTCCGGGCTTTATTCCGGGGCCGCAGGAAGAACAGAAAGGAATCATACGCCACGGTGCAAAAGTCATATACGCCTACTCCGAGGCGTCCGTTCCGAAAGTAACACTTATAACCCGAAAAGCATACGGGGGAGCCTATATTGCAATGTGCTCAAAACATCTTGGCGCAGACTTTGTGTACGCATGGCCTACATCCGAGATTGCTGTAATGGGTGCGGACGGAGCGGTAGGAATCCTTTACGCAAAGGAAATGAAAGATCCTTCAAAAGCTCAGGAAGTCGCCGAAAAGAAAGCGCAATACGAAAAGGAAATCATGACACCGCACATAGCGGCAAAACGCGGCTATATTTCCGAAGTTATTCACCCGATGCTCACTCGGCAATACATAGCACGAAGTCTTGAGTTCCTTCAGGATAAGAAAAACACGACCGCAATTCCCAAAAAGCACGGAAACATCCCGCTGTAGGAAAAACAAAGAGGCTGTCCGAAACTTGAACCTTCGGGCAGCTTTTTTATTCTTTTGAAACACACAAAGTTTTCACCATCACCAAACAAGAACTTTCCGCTGAACTTAGAACATCAAAGCGCAATACAGAACCTTTTATTCTTCACTGCAAAAACCTTCCAAGCGGGTCTTCCCATACGCTTCCGTCAACATATTCTATAAGTTCGGCATAAAGATAATCCGTCATCAAAAAATCAGTTTCCTCTACCGCAACATTTTCCTCAAACTCAAGCACGCCTGAAACATCCTCGCCCGGAAGAACACTTTTCTCAAACGGAAAAGATATTTGGGTAGCCGCAAAAACCGGACATCCGTCGCCGTCAAAAACATTCAGAACAAGAGAAAACCTTTTTACCTCTTTTTCAGAAAGATTTGTAAAACAAAACTCAAGCGAACAGTCCTGAACCGATATTCCCGAAGAATCAAAACTCAGGCGATACGGGGATACCGCCTGTTTTGTAGAAAGACAGCCCGCACTGGCAAATGAAAGGTTTGCAGCAAGGAAAAGCAACACAAGCGGAGGAAGTTTTTTTTGTCTCATAAAGAACCTCATGCATAGTTATAGTAAAAAAACCTCCAAAAACTGAAGTGAAATCCTGTGAAGCGGGGCTTTTTTTGATTTACATTAGACTTCAGCTTATTGCTGTACTGTGAAGCTTTACTCTTTATATTAAGAGGGTGCCTCATTGCCCCGTGTTATTAGGGAGGAAACCGGCTCGGAGTTCGAAGCCCGCAGTTTTCCCCCCGTGCCCCCAAAAAATCCAAATATTACTGAATATTATTTGCCCGCACATAAAAAAGCGAATACAATGATTTAGTACTCAGGAGTTTCAATGCAGAACAAAAAGCAGAAAATTGCACTTATTGTAAGTTTGAGCGTTGGAGGTTTGATAATTTTAATGAACCTGTCCCAAACTCTGTATGTTTCAAGAAAGATTAAAAAATCTGTTGCCGACGAATACGTAACCCACAGCGTACAAATTACAAATGCTTATTCATTGGCGGTTGCAAATAAGATAAATGAATACATGGAACAAATGCGCTTTTACAGCGATGCGGATGTAGTAGAAACAGGGAACGATAAACTTATCGTGGAATGGCTGCGGAATCACGTAAGTTCCCGCAGGGCGTTTTTCTCATCCGTCATGTATGTGGATAAAAACGGGCATTTCTATAGGGATTCCGGTGGCGAAGGCTCGGTTGCTCAGGAGGACTTCTTTACGGCGGTGATGGAACACCAAAAGAATGACTACGTAGATAATCCTTCTGTAGATTCAGAAACGGGAAAGACAGTATTTCATGTGGCGTGTGCCGCAAAAGTGAACGGAAAAATAATAGGCGTTTTTGCAGCTTCGGTTTCGATAGAGACGCTTCAATACATGGTAAATTACATAAGCTTCGGAGAGACGGGGCACGCAAGCATTATCGCAAATGACGGGCGAATCCTTGCTCACAATAACTCGTCTTTTGTGATGAAAACAAATCTTCTTGAAGTTCCCGATAAGTCCGTTACGGATATTATGCGGACTGTAGTACAGGGCGGCTTCGGGTGCGGACAAATGAATTCCCTCGACGGAAGCGGCAGGGAATTTATCACTTACTCGCCCATTGCAAACACTCCCTGGATTTTCGTTCTTTACATAAAAGACAGTCAAGTTTACCAAACAGGTAATCTGCTACGAAACTTTATGCTGATTGCAACTATCGTAATTTGCATAGTTTTGATAATCATATCGTCTCTTGTTACGGGAAGACTTTTAAGCCCTCTTGTTACCGTTGTAAAATCCATCGACGATATTGCCTCGGGCAGCGCGGACTTAACAAGCCGCATTTCAATCCGCGCGAACAACGAAATCGGCGCTGTTGTGCAGGGATTCAACAGGTTCACGGAAAAACTTCAAACTATCGTAAAAGAAATAAAACAGTCGGAAAACTCTTTACTCGGCGTCGGAAAGGAACTTAATTCATGCACGCAGGACACTGCAACTTCAATCACGCAAATTATCTCGAACATAGACGGAATGAACGAGCGCATTTCGCTCCAGTCCGACGGAGTAGGAGAAACTGTCGCGTCTATTAACGAAATTACTTCAAGCATTCAGCTTGTTGAACAAATGATAGAAAAACAGTCCTCCGGTGTGATACACGCTTCCGCCGCAGTTGAACAGATGATAGGAAACATAGAATCCGTAAATAAATCCGTTGAAAAGATGGCGGGAGAGTTTACGTCGCTTGAAAAGCAGGCTGTAGACGGCGTTTCAAAGCAGACTGCCGTAAATGAGCGAATCACACAGATTGAAGACGAATCGAAAATGCTTCAGGAAGCGAACACTTCCATTGCAAGCATTGCAGACCAGACAAATCTTCTTGCGATGAACGCCGCAATCGAAGCCGCACACGCAGGAGAAGCGGGTAAAGGGTTCAGCGTAGTTGCCGACGAAATCAGAAAACTCTCTGAAACTTCAAGTGCGCAGTCCAAAACAATCGGAACGCAGCTACAAAAGATTAAAGAGTCGATAACTTCCGTCGTTGATGCTTCCGTGCAGTCAAGCGAGGCTTTTAATTCCGTAGTTGACGGCATAAAAAATATAGATAACCTTGTTCAGCACATCCGAACAGCAATGACCGAACAGTCCGAAGGTTCAAGGCAAATAAACCACAGCTTACGCGACATAAACGACCAAACTATGGAAGTCCGCCTTGCATCATCAAAGATGGCAAAGGGTAACCGTTCAATGTTGAATCAAGTGCAGAACCTTGAAGGAACCACACAAACAATGAAGGACAGTATGACCGAAATGAAAACGGGTGCAAGAAAAATAGACGGAACCGGAAGCGCACTTTCAGAGATTGTAGGAAAACTTGAAGATGCAATAAACGGAATCAGCGCCCAAATAAATCAATTTAAGGTGTAAAAATGAAACGATTATCTTATATTTTAAGCCTGTGCTTTTTAGCCCTGTGCTTTACAGGCTGCATAAACAAAACCGAGTCAAAAAAAATAAAAGCTGCGGGGCTTTTCCGCTCCGATGCGGAAACATTTTTGAATGCGTATACGGCAGCTCTTGTAAAAGCCGCGGCGGCTAACGATGTGGATTTTAAGCTCAACTTTTGCAATAAAGATGCCGCAGTCCAAATCGACCAGGTAAAAAACCTTTTGATGAACGGTGTAAAATATTTTGTAATCGCCCCGGTTGATACGGGACTTACGGAGCAGATTGTAAAACTCATTCATTCAAAAGGAGGTGCGGTCGCTTTTTCAAACGTGCAGCCCTCAGACGCGGCGTTGGATATCGGGAAGAACGTGTTTTACGTATCCTCTGCGGAAACCTCGGCAGGCGACTTTCAGGCGCAAATCCTTGACGGATACTTTAAGAAGAACCCCAATAAGATCTCGGATAAGACGGTAAGGATTCTTTATCTGAACGGAGAAGTCGGGCACAGCGCACAGATTTTCAGACGCATGGGATTTCTTGACGGCATGGCGCGCCTGGGATACAAAATACTGATTGTAAACGAAGGAACTGCAAACTGGACATTTGACACGGCTCGACAGCTTACAGACAACTGGATAGCAAAAGGTGCCGCCTTCGACGCAATCATAGCTCAAAACGACGACATGGCTTTGGGCGCGGTTGAATCCCTTATTGCAAAAAGATACGTAGATGACCCTTCGTTCCCAAAAAGGGACACTGACGGAGACGGAACGGCTCTTTCTGTTCCCGTGCTGGGAATTGACGCAACGGATGCCGCCCGCGCTTCAATAAAAGAGCACAAACTTTACGCCACAGTGCTGCAGGATGCTTCCGGGCAAGCGGAGACCGCCCTTGAAGTCGTGCTTCAGTGTGCAAAAAAAGGAAATGCAAAGGGCTTTGTAACAAAAGCCGGAATCAAAGCGCTCACCGAAGTTTCAAAAGAGTCCCCTGCCAACCGCCCCTCGGTAATAGACCAGAGCTTTATGGTACCGTTCGTGCCCGTTACGGAGTAGCGTCCTGTGCCGCAGGCGGGAACGGGGATTTTGCGCACCATTTAGTTATAATGGAAGAATGCAAACCTGCAGTATTCTAAGCTGTCTATCATTATGCAGATAAGGTGTCTATCACTACGCAGATGAGATGTCTATCACTACGCAGATAAGGTGTCTATCATTATGGTTCTGTACTGCAGATGAGTGAGTTTATGAACCTGCCTGTCTTGAGCTTCTTTAGCGGCTTGGGCGAGGTGGACTCCTCGAATCATCTTGCAAGTTTGCCGGCGGCAAACTTGGGGCGTACATACAACTAATTACTCACTTTAAGAATGCATTAGGATGTTCGCCCGTCCTCTCTTTTTAGGCAGATAGTCCGTGTTCACGTTCAGCAGGGAATCAAGAAGATGCCTTTTCAGGTTCATGTCGTTTTCGGTCAGCAAGGCTATCTTCTGCCTTGCAGCTTTCCGGACGCTGTTACTCTGGTAGCCGCAGGTGCAAGTCCAGCCGTAAAAGCCGTTTTCTTTGGCATGAGTGATTATCTCGGTCTCAAACAAGTAGTAAAGCGGGCGGATTATTGTAACAGGATATTTTTCGTACTTCAGCGAAGGAATCATTGTGCTGAGTTCCCCTTTGTGAAGAGCGTTCATCACCAATGTTTCAAGCACATCGTCTGCATGGTGACCGAGTGCAATCTTGTTGTATCCGTTGGCGACGGCAAAATTGTTCAGTTCCGTGCGCCTTTGCGTGGAGCACCAGTAGCAGTTCATCTTTTTGCCTTCCTTCAGCCGCTCCTGAACGTCTATTTTAAGCACTTCAAGATTCACGTTCCATTTGCGAAAGAGCGCGACGATGTTCTCCTGAAGAGCTCCTGAGAATTCCGTCTGAATATGTAACGCCGTAAACTCAAAATGCTCCGAAGGGCGCAAAGTCCGTCTTGAAAGGTATTCTATTAAGGCTGTGGAATCTTTGCCGCCTGAGGCGCCCACAAGGATTCGGTCGCCTTCGTTTATAAGGTTAAAGTCATGAACTGTCTTGTCAATTACGGAAAATACTCTGTTCTTTTTCATTGCTTTTATGCGCCGGCTTTTATAATCAGGAATCGGAAAGCCACGAACCGCTTACCGCCGCTACGTTCTTTAAGCTGCGGTATTCTGCCTGATTTTCCGCATTCAGTCCGCCTGAGACGATAAACTTTACTTGCGGAAAGGGGCCTATAAGGCTTTTCAGAAAGGCTACTCCACCTATCTGCTCTGCGGGAAAGAATTTTAATGTGGTAAGGTTCCATTCCAACGCCGCTTCTATCTCGGACGGTGTCATAACTCCGGGGTACACGGGAACTCCGTGTTTTACGCAATAGCCCACGGTTGAAGGATTAAAGCCCGGAGACAGTATAAACTTTGCACCTGCATTAACAGCTCTGCGTGCAAGAGATGCGTTTATGACTGTGGCTCCGCCTAAAAGCATATCAGGAAAAGCATTCCGCACGGCTTTTATGCATAAATCAGTCTTTTCAAAAGCTGAAGGATTTCTGTAGGCTATTTCCATGGCGTTTATCCCTTTTGAAAGAAGATACTCCGCAATTTCAAGCGCCTTTTGAGGTTCAATCGCAGAGCAGACCGCAACAACGCCTGCCTTTTCTATTTTTATGTCAAAGTCTTTTTGTTTTCCCGATGCCTTTTTCATCCGCTTTCTCACATTTTTGCAATTCCTAACGAAGGATGCGTCCGTTTCCGTTTCCCATCATCAAAGACTCAATTTCTGCTTTTGAAGAAAGGTTAAAGTCGCCCGGAATCGAATGTTTAAGGCAGCTTGCGGCTGCGGCAAAAGCCAGGGCAGCTTCTTCACCTTTCTCCGAGGATTCGTTCCGTCTAAGGGCGTAGATAAGTCCTGCGGCAAAAGAATCCCCCGCTCCCACCCGCTCGACTATGTTTTCGATGTCGTAATGGACACTTTCAAAAAATCCGTGCCGTCCGCTCATTACCGCCGACCAGCCGTTCCTGTCCGCGCTGTAACTTTTTCTTAATGTAACCGCCACAAAAGAGACTTCGGGAAAAGCGGATTTTACATCTTCGCAAAGCCGTTTGTAACTTTCTTTGGGGCTTGAAAGATTCTCAAGCGGAATGCCGAGGCAATTTTGAATGTCTTCTTCGTTTGCAATAAGAACATCCGCTTTTTTTGCAAGAAGTTTCATCACTTCGTCGGCTCTCTTTCCCCATTTCCAAAGCTTTTTCCGATAATTCAAGTCCAAGCTGACAGTGCAGCCTGCTTTTTTTGCTTCGTCGATTGCTCTAAACGAGCATAGAGCTGCGTTCTCTGAAATTGCAGGCGTTACCCCTGAAAGATGAAACCAGTCCGCATCGCAAAAGATTTCTTTCCAGTCGTATTCATCGGGAGATGCAAGGGAAACAGAGCTTTGCTCCCTGTCGTATATTACGCTGCTCGGTCTTTGGCATGCACCGCTTTCAAGAAAGTAGATTCCCATGCGTCCTTCCCTGAAAACAGGTTTTACTTCAACTCCGTGGTGCATGAGCGAAGCCTTTGCCGCCTGAGCCACCGCATTATCGGGAAGAGCTGTAACGTATACGGATTTTTCGCCGAGGCAGGAAAGGCTTACTGCAACGTTCGCCTCGCTTCCGCCGAACACAGCTTCCAAAAGCGGTTTCTGGAAAAGCCGTTCCTTTCCTTCAGGTCTAAGGCGCAACATAAGTTCGCCGAAAAGCACAATCTTTTTCATGTCAGAATGAAGAATAATCTAAAAATGAACAATTCTCAATGCCGCAGACTAAAATACGTTTTCAAGCATTAATTAATGCAGATTTCAATATTTTATCTTACCCAAAAAGAAGCCGCCAATCATTATAAGAACGCACCCCGCCATAGAAAATGCAAGTTCTTTTTTTGTCTTTTTTTCGCCAAGCAAAAGCACAGGCCCCAATGTTGAAATTATCGCCCCCGTCTGCGAAAGCGAAAAACTTATTGCAAGTCCGAGGTTTGCAATTGAAAAAATCAGAAAAAGATTTCCTATGCCGAACGAAAATCCGGTAATCATATTCTTAAAAGCGGCTTTTCCGAACGACGATTTTCTTAAAGCGAACAAAGCTCCGCCCAAAAGCCAACCCAAAGCCTGCGGAAGCATAAGACCTTTCGCGTCAAGTCCGCTTGCCGTGATTACAACCGTGTTTCCGCAATAGCCGAGCGTAGAAATAAAAAGCGTAATCGCCCCGGAAACGGCAGCCGCCTTTGAGTCGCCTTTTTCTTCGGGCGAAAAACTTCCGTCGGAAAGACGCTTTTCTCTGAAAGCTGTAAAAGTCGTTCCCGTAATAAGAATTGCAAGCGCACAAAGCCCAATCGCAGCCTGTTCGCCCGTTTTCCATTCGCGGAACACAAGCGCACCGAAAATGCTGTTTCCGATAAGCTGCGTTCCCGTAGAAAGAGGATACGCTTTTGAAATTCCGAGTTTTTTCATGGCTGAAAACTGAAAAGTCTGACCGAGTGTCCAAAGAAAACCGGAAAGGATTCCAAAAATCCAAAGCATAGGCGAGCATGAATCCAAAAAGGAGTTTATGTTGAAAAGCGTAAAAATCACTGCGAACAATGCCGCTCCGAGCACCATTCCGAGAGTCTGCTGTTTTACGCTTCCGCCTATTTTTCCCGAAACAAGCCCCACGCTTCCCCAGCACAAAGCGGGAACAAGAGCCGTCAAATACTGCATAAGTTATCTCCAAAAACTTTAAGAAAGTCCGTTCATTCCGTTAGGACGCTTACAGTACCTGTACGTGAACCGGGCGCAAAGGTAACGGCCTACAAAACGGCTCAAAAATGCCGTAAATCTCCATTTTAGGATGTAGATTGCTATATGCCTTCCGCGAACTGCTTTTTTAAGACAGTGGTGCACAACCTTGTCCGAGGGGCGGCCTTTCCACACAAGTTTTCGAGCACCGTTTGAAGCGACATTCGCAAATTCAGTGTTGACAGGGCCGGGGCACAAGGCGCAGACTTTTATTCCTTTATCCTTTACTTCGGAAGCCAATGCCAGCGAAAAACTGAGCACGAACGCCTTTGTCGCTCCGTAAACAGCAAAGTTTCCAAGCGGCATAAAAGACGCAAGGCTTGCCGTATTTATAAGAATTGAGTTTTTTTTCATAAACGGAAGACAATAACCTGCAATTCCCGTAAGCGTCGTGCAGTTCAGGTCAATCATGTCGAGTTCCCGCTGAATGTCAGTCTCGGCAAACGTTCCGTAAGTTCCGAAGCCCGCATTGTTTACAAGAAGTGTTATCTCAAATCCGCCGGAACTTTCGTCAAGGATTCGCTCGCACTCAAGAACCGTAGAAAAACGTGCAACACCGGCTCGTCCTCCAAGGTCTATCTCAAAAGTACGGGCGTGCGGGGCGTTCCGTTCCTTGAGTTCCTGCGCCAATGCGGCAAGTTTTGCCTCCCTGCGTGACATTAACCAAATCTCATCAACATCAACAAAATCGGAAAGAAGCAGAGCAAAATCTCTTCCCATTCCCGAAGACGCGCCTGTAACTATGGCAATCTTTTTCACCCTAAACCTCGCTCTAAAAATTTATAGAAAGCCGTTCTTTTATGGCGGCTATGAATTCCCAACTGTCAAGCATTTTTTTTGCAGAAGGAACTGAAAAAGAAGCAAGGTCTCCTGTCATAAATCCTTCCTGAATTGTAGATAGCACAGCCTTCTCAAGATTCTTTGAAAAATCCACAAGGTCTTGAGTTCCGTCAAGTTCCCCGCGTTTTGAAAGAGCTCCCGTCCACGCAAAGATTGTCGCAACAGGATTTGTGGAAGTTTTTTCGCCTTTCAGATAGCGGTAGTAATGCTTCTGCACGGTTCCGTGACTCGCCTCAAACTCAAACTCGCCGTTCGGAGAAACAAGAACCGAAGTCATCATTGCAAGGCTTCCGCAGGCGGACGCTATCATGTCGCTCATAACGTCACCGTCGTAGTTTTTGCACGCCCACAGAAAACCGCCTTCGCTTTTCATTACACGGGCAACGGCATCGTCTATCAGCGTGTAAAAATATTCGATTCCCGCCTCGTCGAACCTTTTCTTGAACTCAATGTCGAAAATACGCTGAAAGATTTCCTTAAAAGTTCCGTCATATGTCTTTGAAATTGTGTCTTTTGCGCCGAACCATACGCTTATTTTTCTGTCAAGCGCATATGAAAAGCAACAGCGCGCAAAACTTTCTATCGAGTTATCAAGATTATGCATTCCTTGAATTATTCCGGGGCCTTTCATTTCCTGAATCGTCTTCCTGATTTCAGTACCGTCGTTCCCGCGAAAGACAAGTTCCGCCACCCCTGCACAAGGAGTTTTTATTTCGCAATTCTTGTAAACATCGCCGTAGCCGTGCCGTCCAAGCACAATAGGCTTTTTCCAGCTTGAAACATTGCATTTTATATTGTCCACGAATATAGGCGAACGGAAAATCGTTCCGTCAAGCTCGCCCCTAAGGATTCCGTTGGGAGAAGGCGTAAGTTTCTTTAGATGATATTCTTCCATTCTGGCGGCATTCGACGTTATGGTGGCGCATTTTACTCCCACGCCAAGACGTTTTATGGCATTTGCAGCCTCATAAGTAATTCTGTCATCCGAATCGTCTCGGCTTTTAAGCCCAAGGTCAAAGTATTCGGTTTTGAGGTCAATATAAGGCAAAAGGAGTTCGTCCTTTATGACTTTCCATAAAACACGTGTCATTTCATCGCCGTCGAGTTCCGCGAGGGCGTTTTTCATCTGAATTCTGGTCATACAAAGATTATACTGAATAGGAACGATAATTGAAACAGTCAGTAATAAAGCTTAAAAACCTTGCGTAGCATTGAACTCTTACTTAGAGGAATCAAAAATCTGCCTTTCCGCCGAAAATGATTCCGTTCTTTTGGCAAAAATCCTTAAAATGCGGGCTGTCCTTACCTAGAACGGAACCTGTAACATAAAGCATAGATAACACGCCTTTTTCATCATCTATTTTTCCTGCAACTTCAAGAGCGTGTTTTACAACCCCTTCTCTGCTGTCAAGCACCTTTATTTCATTACCCGCTTCCGCCTGAATGTAACCGCTCATGTTCAGAAAGTGAGTGCAGGCAAGAACGATTGCATCGCATCCGGCGGTTTTAAAAAAGTCTACGGCAGGTCTTACCGCAGAAAGGCGCTCAGCTCCAGAGGCCGCATAAAACTCGTTTTCGATGAACTCTATTAATTCCGGGTCGCCCCGGCTTATAACAGCGCAGTCCTTTGCAAAATCCAGGATGAGCTTTTTTGTGTACGGGTGGTTCACAGTGGTATTTGTTGCAAGAAGCCCTATGCGTCCTTTTTTTGAAACAAGCGAGGCGGGCTTTATTGCAGGAACGGTACCCACAAATACAGTATCGCAAAACCGTTCTCTGAACACCGAAAGCGCCGTTACTGAAATCGTGTTGCACGCTATGACTATGACTTTTGGCTTCCACTTTTTAATGATGTTTTCCACGCATTCGGAAGACTTTTCGATAATTTCCTCAGGGGACTTTTCGCCGTATGGGAAGTTTTTTGTGTCCCCCACATAGACGCAGGAAGCCGAAGGTTTTTTATCCTTAAGGAACCTAAGGTAAGGAAGTCCGCCCGTTCCCGAATCAAGAAATGCAAAATCAAAGTGCATAGAATCCCCTTAAGGGCGGATTTTAGCACGGAAAGAGGTCTTTGTATATTTCCGAAAACCATAATGCAAAGCGGACTGTCTGCGTAACGATAAGCGGTCTATCTGCGTAATGATAAACATCTTATCTGCATAGTGATAGACACCTTATCTGCGTAATGATAGACACCTTATCTGCATAGTGATAGACACCTTATCTGCATAGTGATAATCAGTCTATCTGCATAGTGATAATCAGTCTATCTGCATAATGATAGACACCTTATCTGCATAGTGATAGACACCTTATCTGCATAATGATAGACAGCTTATCTGCGTAGTGATAGACATCTTATCTGCATAGTGACAGGTAGGCATGAACGGACTTTATTCCGTGCTTTTATCAACGCTTTGTAAAACCGGAACCCGCAGTAGAAACAGCGGAATAAATCAGCCTACCTGCACAACGGAAAAGTTTTGATTTTGCAGAAAAGTCTTAAAGTCCGGTTTTGAACAAATCCGACTGCTTTTAGAAAATTTTTAACAGAGCCGGTTTATTTATGCAAATAAAGGCGGTTATCAAAAATCAATTTAAGTGATAACATTGCGATGATGTTTACGCTTAACAAATGCATTGTACGGGCTTGCGGAAACCTTGCCGTATCTAAAATCGACGAAAACGGCAATATTGTTGCGGACAAGGGCTACTGCCTTGATCACACCCCTAATCCGGGAAAAGTTACGCAGGATATTCTGAATTACATAAAGAACCACGATAAAATCATCGGGCTTAACGCAAGCGGAATGACATTTTCAGGAATCGACCTTTCTGAAAAGCGGTTTATCGGCTGTAACCTTATGCACTGCACTTTTACCAATATTCATTCCAAGGGATTTAGAAGCACATTGAGCACCTTCGATTTTGCTACATTCATGGACTGCAACTTTCTAAAGTGCAATATGCAGTTTGATTCGTTTGCTCTTTGCAAGTTTTCCCATACGCTTTTTACCGACAGCGACCTTATACAGGACAACTTCAACGGAATTCAGTCGTTTCAGTCTTCATTCGACGATTCGGATCTTTTCTTTTCGCGCTTTATAAAGGCAAAGCTCATAAATACGTCGTTCAGAAACTGCAACCTTAAAAAAACGACCTTCTTCGACATAGTTCAGGAAAACGTGTCGTTCAAAATGAGTAACACAAGGGATGCTATATTCGACGAAAAAGGAAGCGAGATTTTTCAAGATCTGAACGGGCGCAATCAGCAGGTGGAAAACATATGAAAATCTACTATCATCTTAATTCCGAAGGTTTTTCAAACACATACGTTGTCGCAAACGAAAAAACGAAGGATGTCATAATAATAGATCCGGGCGAGATGAACGATGAAATAATCGAACAGATAGAAGTGAACGAGTTCAAGCTGACATCCGTGCTTATAACCCACAACCACAAAAGCCACGTGAACGGGCTTAAAACAATGCTCAAAATATATTCGCCAAGGATTTACGGCGCGGACTGGGGAATCGCAGGAAAAGACACGACGGTTCTTAACGGAGACGGAAAACTGCGCCTTGCCGGAATGACTGTCCACTACATGATGCTTCCGGGGCACACAGCAGATTCAATGGTCTACAAAATAGGAAGCGTGCTTTTTACCGGCGACTCTATAACCGCAGGCAGAATCGGAAGCACGAACTCAAGTTATTCAAGCCACATCCTTAGACAGAACATAAACGAAAGAATTCTTTCCCAGCAGGAAAACACAATCATAATGCCGGGACACGGACCTCCGTCTAGCGTAGGCACTGAAAAATGCTGCAACATGGACTTGCACGGTGCAATGACTAACAACCTTAGCCGCCCTATAGGATTTTATTAATTCTTCAGCGAAATCCATTTTTCGTTAAAGAATTCGGTTTTGTATCCGTCCTTCAAAAAATCTGCAATGCGGAATCGCCTTACTTCGTGCGGAAATGGAAGGTCAAGCGAAGAAATAATTCTTTCAAGCTCTATTATGTTTTGTTGCCGAGTAAAAAAGATTGAAATGCGAACATTTTGTTGAATTAGAGTCGAATCTTTTTTTGTAAAAGTTACGGGAACAATAATGCCTTCACAATCTACAACCGGCGAAAGAAAGCTTACCGATTTTACGGCGGACTTAAAATCCTCTTTTGTAAAAAAATCGGAAGAAGCGTTTTTTAGCGGGCAAAAAATCGGAAAAAACGGAAAGGCAACAATGTTTGAGGAATTTACGGCTGCAAGAATCCGCTTTTGCGCCTTTATAAGAAAAAGTTCGTCGTCCTTGTGAAAAAGCACCGCCTTGTCCATTGAAAGCAAATATAGTATTTTTCCATAAAAAAATGTAGTATCAGCGCATGGAAAACAGGACGAAAAATGCGCAAAGCGAAGAAAAAAAAGGGGAAGCTTCAAAAATATCAAAACCTATAAAACAAAAGACAAAAATATTTTTCGCTTCCGTTTTTGCGCTTGCCGCACTTTCGTATGCGCTTATTCACGGAACTTTAAGCTATCCTAAAAAATCAAAAACGCCGCTTACGGTGGAAGGCTCGGAAAATCACACGGAAAAACTTATTGCGATTAACTCTTTTGCAGCTCGCAGCCGTATAAAAAACGGAAACTACGCTTTTTACAGATTTCCGAAAAACTGCATTAAAGAAATTCACGCCCTTTACTCAAAAAAAAATCAGGCGGCGCTGAATCTAAGGATTTCTTTAAAATCCGTGCGCTACGAAAAACTCATCGATTCAAGCGAAAACGAAAAGCCGATGTATTTCGGATTCCTTAAAAAAAACGACTTTGACGAAAAAAAAGGAACATTCACGGGAAAACCGGACGAAAAAATCCTCGGAAAAGCAGACCTTAGAAAATTCCTTGAAATATCCGACAAAAATACCGAAAGGCTTTTGGATTTTTCAATCGCAATTGAAAAAAATCTTGAACCTGAAGAACTCCCCGAAGGATTTTTCGTTTATTCAAGCCACCCGATAGAAATTGTTTTCGGAAAAATAGAAGGCGCAAAAATAGGCTTTGATATCTCCAAAGATGTTCCGTTCTTCGGACTTCCAAGCAACGGCGGAAAAATCGGCGATGTGTTCGGCGCAGATTTCACGGGTGCGTCAAGCGTATTTTCTTCGGCTAACACAAAAAAATCCATAATGCCTAAAATTCTTGTGCGCCTTTCCGACAACGAAGAGCTTTCGGAAAAAAATCAGCCTAAAAAAATATACCTGAATGCGGGCGGAGAAGTCCTTGCGTTCTACAGGTTCAAAGGAAAGGAAGATTTCACGCTGCAAACGGCAATGCTTTCAAATCCGTTTTCGCAATTTTCCCTTTCGGACAAGGATGCAAGGATTTCAAGACTTTTGATGGTCGAAAACGATATTAGTTTCCTTCCGGAAAGCGACGGGACTGTAAAAGAGCCGCTTGAAACTGAGCCGGGGCTTCTTCCCGCCTCAAAAAAAACAAACTGGCGGAACAGGGACTACGAGCTTTACAAATGGGAAGGAAAAGACGGAATTCTTCTTTTTGACACAAAAGACTACGGCGTTCAAAGCAATTTTTTTACGAGGCTTGCGTTTTTTTCGGAAAAAGCCGGATTCAGAGGAAAAATTCTTACCGACGAAGAACTTGAAGGAATGCACGGCTACAACGCCCACGACTACAGCCCCGAAACTCTTGCAAAATTTTTCAGCAAGGCAAAAAACGAATCCTTGGAAAAAAGTGTTTTGAACAAAAGGGAACTTCTTCTTAGGGAAATCCTTTTGCATAACGGCGTAATAGTCCGGGATAAAGATGCGTTCAAAGCGGGGAAAGGAGCGGTTGTCGCAATTTCGCAGGAAAGCGCATCTTACCTTAGGCAGTCGCTATGCGCACACGAAGTTTGGCACGGACTTTTTTTCACTGACGAAGATTTCAGGAACACGACAGCCGCAATATATTACACGGCAGACCCTAATGCGGTGAATTTTCTGCTGTCGTACTGGAAAACAAATCCCACGCTCAACTACGACACAAGCGACACGTATCTTATCCACAACGAATTCATGGCGTATATAATGCAAAACCCGATAAACAAAGTCTCAACATATTTTATGCGTCTTGCTTCTTTCAATTCGTCGCAGCGGAACCTGAAATCTGAAAGCGATTACGTACTCAGCACCAACGGGGAAGCGTTCGAAGATGCGGCATTGACGTTTGAAAGTTATGCAAAAGACCGCTGGGGACTTGAATGCGGACGAGTTTCTCTTGTAACAAGAGCATTTTAATGTTTAAAACCGCATAAAAAGCAGCGAAAAATGCAAAAAGTTCCGTCTGTTATGCCGTTTTCAGAAAACCTGAATAACGGAAAAAGCACCCGTTCGGAAACGAGACCTCTCTTCACGTATTCAAAGATTCCCCGATTCCGCTTTCACAATTTTTGAAAGCGGAATCTAAAAATCCGTTTTGAAAGACAGAAAAACGTTACCGTTCAGGATTGAAACTCACAGTCCGCAAAATGTCTCCGAAAACGCCCGCAGCCGTAACGCCTGCACCTGCGCCGTAGCCCCTTACCGTAAGCGGAATAGGCTTGTACCGTTCCGTGTAGAATACGAATGCGTTTTCTCCGCCCTTCACGCTGTAAAGGGGGTCGTCCTTTCCGACTTCCATCATTCCGACCGAAACTTTTCCGTCCTTTATTGAAGCGCCCATTCTAAGAACTTTGCCTTGCGCTTTAAGCTCAGCAATTTTCTTTGAAAAATAATCGTCAACCTCAGGAAGCCGCGCAAGAAATTCTTCCACGGTTCCGGTAGAATCAAAACTGTCCGGGAAAACCCTGTACATTTTGATGTCGTCAAGTTCTATGTCAAATCCCGCTTCGCGCGCAATTATAAGCCCTTTTCGAGCAACATCCATGCCGTTCAGGTCGTCCCGCGGATCCGGTTCCGTATAACGAAGTTCCTTTGCTTCAAGAACAGCCTTGCTGAACGGAACGCCTTCGTCAAGTTTTCCGAAAATATACGAAAGCGAACCCGACATTATTCCGTTAAAACTTTCAAGCCTGTCACCGGATTTAAAAAGATTCTGCAAAGTATCGATTATCGGAAGTCCGGCACCGACATTCGTCTCGTAAAGAAAACGGCGATGCATTTTGTTTGCCGTGCGCCTAAGTTCGTGGTAAAAATCCATGCTTTTTGAATTCGCCCTTTTGTTCGGAGTCGCTATGCTCATTCCCGCGTTCAGAATATCAAGGTAGCGGTCAGGAAGATCATACGAAGCCGTGCAATCTACAAAAACGGGATTCAACGGCTTGTTCTTCTTTACAAAATTTATTATGTCATCAACGTTTTCCGGCCCGAACTTGAACATCGGATTTTTCATGTCCTCACGCCAGGAAGAAAGGTCAAGTCCCTCTTCGGAAAGATTCATGCCGTCTATCGTTGTTATCGCCATGACTTTCACGTCGACATTTTCTTCCAAAAGCTTATCGTGCTGGTCTCGAATCTGATCTATCATCGTTCCGCCGATAGTTCCCGCTCCGAAAGCGAACACTTCGATTGTCTGGGCTGTGTTGAAAAAGAAGCGATGCACTGCTCTTACAGCCGTGTCCGCATATTCGCCGCTGATTACGGACGAAATGCATCTTTCGGAAGAACCCTGCGCAATCGCCCTGATGTTTATGTCCTGCGAGGAAAGTGCGTTCATGAATTTCGAAGCCACGCCACGGTTCGAAACCATTCCGTCGCCTACAACGGAAATTATCGCGCAGTCGTCGTTCACCTCGATTTCGTCGATTATTTTTTCTCGTATCTCAAGTTCGAACTCCTGAGCCACCGAAGCCTTGACTTTCGCAGCGTCGGAATCCCTTACGCAAAATGAAATCGTATATTCCGACGAAGACTGCGTTATAAGAAGAATCGAAGAACCTACCGTACTCACGGCATTGAAAATTCTGCTTGCCATTCCGGTGCGGCCTCGCATTGCGGTTCCGCTAACCGAAATCATGGAAACTTTTTTGAGGGCAGAAATACCGCAGATTGACGAATTCCCTCTTTTTTCAAAAGGACCTTTTCCGATTCTTGTTCCACGAGCGGACGGATTATGGCTGTTCAGACTCCACGCCTCAATCCCTTTTGCCTGAAGAGGAGCGAGCGTCTTAGGGTGCAAAACTTTCGAACCAAAGAACGAAAGCTCCATCGCCTCTTCGTATGACATGTCGTCCACAAGAATAGCATCTTTTACAATCCTGGGGTCTGCCGTATACACCCCGTCCACGTCTGTCCAAAACTCGATTCTTTTTACACCAAGCGCAGAACCGATTATCGCCGCGCTGAAATCCGAACCGTTCCGTCCAAGAAGCCCCATTTTCACACCTTTGTCAGCGCCACCAATCCACGAGCATACAAAGCCCGGAAACAAAAGTATATGCGTCTGGCTGTTGGATTCCCCGTCCCTGTACGGACGAAGAGCTTCTGCCGTCCGGCCGTAGTCTGCCTCACCTTCCTTCTGCTTTCCCGTGGTGTAAACGCATTTTCTTGAATCAAGAAGAAGGACGCTTTCGCCTTTAGCACGCAGAACCGCTTCCATTATAGGAGCGGAACAGAGCTCTCCCATTCCCATTATGCGGCAGTAGACCGTGCTGGGACATTCCCCAAACGACGAACAACCGGCAAGAAGCTTTTCAAGTTCGTCGAAATTCGGCTGAATCGAAGAAAGAACTTTTTCCGCCTGGAAGCCCGAAAGTTTTGACTGAAGTTCAAAACAGATTTCCTCATGGATTTTCTTTATGTCATGCACATAATCCGAATTGATTGTCCGTGCGGTACAGGCATCGATAGCCGCCTGAAGTGAATTCGAGATTCCTGCGACTGCGCTTACGATTACGCTAAGCCGTTCGCCTTTTCCCCTTGATATTATGATGTCCGCCGAAGAAAGAATGCGGCGGGCGTTTGCCATAGAAGTGCCGCCGAATTTTAATGTAAGCATAGAAAACCGCCTTTACAAAGCATGAGAATTTCCGACATTTTAACGAATTTAGAGAATAATCTCAATTAAAATGTAAAACATAGAAGAAACATGAAGCGCAAAAAGAACTTAAATATTTCGGCTCGACTAAAAAAAATCTGCGAAAAAACGAAAGCAGGCAGAAGTTTTAAACGGAAACCTAAAATCCCCGTTTTGCTTTTTCAAAAACGCTTAAAAAAACTTCCGCCAAGAAAAAAGCGGCTACCTTTCCCACAAGCGTTCAGGATAGTAACCCGAAGCTATTTTTTTTGAAAGCTCGTCTTTCACAAGCACCCTGTCCTCCGGGTACGTCATCCCAAACCATGACTCATCGGAAGTATACACCTTTATTGAGCCCTCGCCGTTTTTCACGATGTCGCTTGCGGCAACAGGAAGAAGCGCCTCTTTTTTCTTCTCGCCGGCATTCGCCTTTATGAAATCTTCCCAATAAAGATTGAAACGCTCGAACGCCTTCAGGCTGAAACCAAAAAAGTTCATGCTCACCCACTCTTTTCCGGTGAGGATTTCCTTGCGTTCATCCCATTGGCTTACGACGCTTCCGTTTTCGTCATAAAAAATTTTCAGATTCTCCACGATTCCTGCCAATTTTCCGTTTTGAACGGTACAGACTCCTCGGCTTACAGAACCGTTTTTGCTCATCGTGTTTTCAAGGACATAAGCGACCATGGCGTGTTCCGGGGAACGCTTTTCGATGGACGAAAGATGAGTGCCAAGGATTTCGAATGCGTTTCTACCATAATAATCGTCAGAATTGATTACGGCAAACGGAGCATCAATCGCTTTTTCCGCACAAAGGACGGCGTGCAGAGTTCCCCACGGCTTTTCCCTTCCTGCGGAAAGCCCAATCTGCTCTTCCGTCAAAAGACTTTCGTGGGACTGGAACACATAATCCGCAGCGATGTTCCTTGAAACTCTGTCGAAAAGTTTTTCCCTAAAATCCTTTTCGATGTCCTTTCTGATTATATAAACGATTTTTCCAAAACCGCTTCTCATAGCATCGTATGCGGCAAAATCCAAAAGACATTCGCCGTTTTTCCCGACGGAATCAATCTGCTTTACGCCGCCGTAACGGCTTCCCATTCCCGCCGCAAGCACCAACAATATCGGTTTCATATATCCCCTTCCTGAACTATCGTCTCCAGCGCAAGAACCACCATGTCCTTGAAACTGGACTGCCGTTCAGCCGCCGTTGTTTCTCCACCTTTCACTATATGGTCGCTAACAGTGAACACCGAAAGGGCCTTCCGTCCGAATTCAGCAGCCAACGTGAAAAGTTCCGCCGATTCCATCTCGATTCCGATAGCCCCATATTTTTTCCAGAGTTTCCAGTTCTGCTTGTCGTCGTAGAAAAAATCGCTTGAGACAACAGGACCAACCTTAGCCTTGATTCCAAGTTCCTTTGCTTTGTTGAATGCGCCGTAAAGAAGAGAGAAATCCGCCGTGGGCGCAAAATGAAGTCCGCCGAAACGCTGGTTCAGCAGGTAGGAATCGGAGAACGCCGCGCTCGCAATCACCGTATCCCTAAGATTCACGTCCTCCTGCACCGAACCTATTGTCCCGACCCTTATGATTTTCTGCACCCCATAAAATCGGAAAAGTTCATTTACATATATAGAAAGAGAGGGCTGCCCCATTCCGGACCCCTGAACAGAAACCCGATTTCCCTTGTAAGTTCCCGTAAATCCATACATTCCCCGAACCTCGTTGTAACAAACCGGATTTTCAAGGAAAGTTTCCGCGATAAACTTTGCACGCAACGGGTCTCCCGGAAGAAGAACCTTGTCTGCGATTTCACCTTCTTTTGCGTTTATATGTGTACTCATACCTTAGATGATACCACAATAAACGCCAATGTGTATAAAAAAAGACGGACAAAATCCGTCTTCGAAGAAACGCAAACAAAATGCATTCGGATTTTCGGCTACCTGTTTCGGCGTTCCTCGGCACTGGCACATTCTATGCACATAAGAGCGTACGGAAGCGCTTCAAGCCTGGCTTGCGGAATATCTTTTCCACATGAAACGCATATTCCATATTTGTTCAGCCGCATTCTATCCAATGCGCTGTCTATAAGCCTAAGTCTCTGTGTGTCCTGCGCACCAAGCGAATCCAGAAGAGTTCTGTCCACAGCATCGGAGGCCACATCCGCCTCGTCACCGGATTCGACAGGTTTCACCAAATCCTTCATATCCGCATTCTGCCCCTCAAGAGCCTCCAGAATAGTCTTCCTCTGAGCAAGCAGCTTCTCTTTTGTCTCCACAATAAATTTTTCTTCCATAAATTGAGTCTCCTCCCCTAGGTCAACAAACTCCCATTGTTGACAATCTATTTTAATTTGTACATACTAGTATAAGTGTAATTCTTAAAAAATACAAATCCTATTTGAAATTTTACCAAAATTACCCATGGAGGAATCGTGGCTAAAGAAGAGGCTATTGAAGTCGAAGGAATCGTAAAAGAGGCATTGCCCAACACAATGTTTCGAGTGGAACTGCAGAACGGGCATATAATCATGGCACACCTTTCAGGAAAAATGCGCAAACACTACATAAGAATCGTCCCCGGTGATAGTGTAAAAGTCGCCCTTTCTCCTTACGACCTTGACAGGGGTCGAATTATTTTCCGCCAGCGTTAGGACTGTTAACGAAATCCCTGATTGCCCTGAAAGCACCGCTGATTCCCGAACCGGTAATAGCGATGCTAAAAATTAAGCCCAACGGGAACAGAAGCCACCAAATCAGACTCATAAGCACAATTCCCAATATCGCCTGAGACACACCAACAACAAAGGCACTGAGAAGTTGCGCCTTTGTCCTTTTCTTACCACTTGAACTCTCATTCCATCGATAATATGTCCGCCTTTCGCTTTCATCCGCATCATGAGCCGACTGAAACCATCTCCAAAAACTCTCTTCAGAGCCGAATGAACTTTCTTGATACTCGTATTGATGAGCCGAAGCTTGCCTAGCGTATGCGGAAGTCCGCTCCGAATAAGAATCCTCTCCATGGAAACCGTACGAATTGTACTCCGCTCGTTTTTTCGCATCGCCCAGCACTTGATAGGCATCGTTTAATGTCGGGCCGGAAGAGGATTGAGATTGCTGTTGATAGCCGCCTTGGTAGCCGGAATGTTGCTC
>CALHVG010000020.1 GCA_938039145.1 uncultured Treponema sp. | reverse complement strand
CGGTTTGCCACAGGCAAACCGGAATAAAGTCCATCTAAAACAAAAGACGTGGCTTCCACAATAAACGAGTTTTGCGTAGTAAAAGTGCGGACAGAATTAATTGGTCTTACAGCTTCAATTCGATCTTCTGTCCGCACCGAGTTTGCCTATGGCAAACTCGCATAGAAAATATCTTGGGGGTTCTTAGGGGGTCTCCCCCTAAGCAGTCGGGAAAGAGAGGATGGGTCTAAGGGAGGGAGAGGAAACCCCAGTCTGATGGGGTTTCCTCTCCCTCCCTTAAAAATTAGACTTTTATCGCCACCTGCAATCGAATTTGTAGAGCTGACATCCAACCCATTATCAATTTGACGACACATTGCAATGTCCGGCACAAAGATGAACACCACAACTTTGCAAGTTTTGCTATCCGGCAAAACTTGGGCGGACATACAACCGATTAAACATCGATTGCAAAGAAGTTGAGTTTTTCCTTTCTAACACATAAAATCTACACCATCATGGACGAAATCACCGACATCGAACGCTTTGCCCGAAAAAACGCAGTTCCTATCTTACGGGATGGCGGCGAAGAGTTTGTCTGCGACTACATAAGGCAGCACAAAATAAAACGCATCCTCGAAATCGGAACGGCAATCGGATATTCCGCAATTCTGTTCGCTCGCCTTTCGCCCGACATCCGCATCACAACGATAGAATCCGATTCAGAAAGGCACGAAAAAGCAAAAGAAAACTTCCGGGACTGCATGGTCGAAAACCAAATAGAAGCCATATGTGCGGACGCTCTTAAAATCGACCTCGAAGGCGAATTCGACATGGTTTTTATCGACGGCGCAAAAGCACAATACATAAATTTCTTCGAAAAATACAAGAAAAATCTTTCACCAAACGGTGTCTTCATAAGCGACAACCTTTCCTTCCACGGCATGGTGCAGGATCTTAGCCTGACACACAACTACAGCACGATAAGGCTCGTAAAAAAAATCAGAAAATACATCGATTTTTTAAAGGCGAACACGGAGTTCAAGACGGATTTCTACGAAAACGGAGACGGAATCGCAATCTCCAAAAGGAAGGTATAATTTCGATAGCCACAATAAGGCTGCCTCGTTACCCCTCGAGTTTGCCATTCGGCAATCCTCGCCTTTTGAAAAAGACTTGCGGTTGGCAAATTTTAAGGAAGGACTTTTAGCCGAAGTCGGAAGACAACTAAACTTCAAAGTTTTTCCTTAAAGCAAAAACCCAGTCGCAGACTTTTCCATAAATCACACCGCTTTTTTTTTACCGGCTTTATCCACGGGAAAAACCGGACCGCCTCTTAAATTGAATTTCACGCCGACTTATGATACAATCACGCCATATGAGCGAAGCCAAATTTGAAATAAACCAAAAAATCGTCTATCCGTCCCAAGGGGTAGGAGTCGTAACAGAAATCTTCCAAAAAGAATTCAAAGGCGAAGTAATCCCGTACTACAAAATATACATAGAATCCTCGGACATGGTTGTTATGATTCCTGTAGACAAGGCGGAAGGTGTAGGAATTCGAGCCATCGTGTCCGCCGATGAAGCCCAAAAGGCGCTTGACCTTCTTTCAGACGATTTTGAACCTATAACGTCCGACTGGAAACTCCGCTATCAGATGAACCTTGACCTTCTTAAAAAAGGAAGCATTTCCGACATCGCGACAATCGTTCGTTGTCTCTATAATAGAAGCAAAATAAAGGAACTTCCGATTCTCGAGCGGAAACTCTACGATTCAGCTAAAAAACTCCTTGAAGACGAAGTTTCAATCGCCATGGACAAAGACGGAAAAGACGTAGAATCCGTGATACATACAAAACTTGAGCCTCCGGGAGCGATGCCAAAAATCAAGAAAATAATCGAAGACGACGAGGACGAAGACGATCCGCTGATGGACGACGAAAACCAAAAGCCGAAGGACAACGACGATTCTTCGGACAACGAAAACGATTCTGACGATTCAAGGGACATGGGCGAAGAAGAATTCGACGACAGCGATGACGAGGAATTCTAAAATTCCTTTGGCGAATAGAAAAATCGCCGTGATAATAGCCGCCGCAGGTTCGTCCCAAAGAATGAAGGGCAGCGTAAAAAAACAGTACCTGCCGCTTGGAAACGAAACCGTTCTTTCAAAATCGCTCAAGGCGTTTCTGAAATCCGTGGCTTGCTTTTCCGTTACAATCACGATTCCCAAGGGCGAAAAAAGCGTTGCAAAGGCGGCTATTTTTTCCGACAAAGAAATCCCTGAACTTTTGAAAAGTACTCCGCTTTTTTTTGTGGACGGCGGAAAAACAAGGCAGGAATCGATTTTCAACGCATTGCTCCATCTTTCAAAAATGCCTGAAAAACCTGAAATCGTGCTTATCCACGACGGAGCGCGTCCGTTCGTCGATTCAAAAACCATTTTGGAAACGGCGGAAGCGGCACTTTTGCACGGAGCGGCTGTTCCGGGAATTCCTCCAACCGATACGCAAAAAATCGTGGACGAGGACGGCTTCATAAAAAAACATCTGGAGCGTTCTAGTATGATTTCCGTACAGACTCCGCAAGGCTTCGATTTTGAAAAGCTTCTTTCCGCACACAAAATCGCCGCTAAAGAATCAAGGATTTTTACGGACGACACGGAAATCTACGCCCTGCTTTCCGAAAAAGTAAAAACCGTCGAAGGCTCAAGCGACAACATGAAAATCACTTACCCAAAAGACTGCGCCTCGTCCGCCAGTCCTACAGTTTCGGAAACGCAAATAAGATGCGGGCTTGGCTACGACCTTCACAGGCTTGTCGAAGGGCGAAAACTTATGCTGGGCGGAATTGAAATTCCTTTCGACAAAGGTGAAGCCGCCCACTCCGACGGAGACGTTCTTCTTCATGCGATTACGGATGCACTTTTGGGTGCAAGTGGGCTTGGAGACATCGGAACTTACTTTCCTCCGGAAGAGGCAAAATGGAAAGACGCAAATTCCGCCGTTCTTCTAAAGGCGTGCTGGTCAGATGTAAAAAAATCCGGCTGGAAACTCGGAAATATCGATTGCGTCATAAAACTTGAAAAGCCGAAGTTTATTCCGTACAGAAACAAAGTCATATCCTCGATTGCGAATATTCTTGAAGTCGAAGAAGAAAAAATTTTCGTGAAAGCAAAAACCGCAGAAGGTCTTGAAAGTATCGGCGAAGGAAAAGCGATTGAGGCATGGGTAAACTGCCTTTTGACAAAATAAACACACGAAATTTTATATTCACTTCATTTTGCAATCGAAAAAATCGCCGAAAAAAGCCCGAAACTTCCAGCCATCATTATAAGCCCTGCAAGCAGAACGCCCAAAGTTACAGCAATTACTGTGTCCCGGAAATTCATGTCAAGAAGGCTGGCTGCCAAAGTTCCCGTCCATGCGCCCGTTCCCGGAAGTGGAATCCCGACGAACAAAAGCAGAGCCACAAAAATTCCCCGTCCGGCTTTGGAAGTGAGTTTTTGTCCCGCCGATTTTCCTTTCACAAGAAAAAACGAACAGATTTTTCCGATAAAACGCTTGTCCGCTCCCCATTCAAGAAATCTTCTTGCAAAAAAATATATCACAGGAACGGGAATCATATTTCCGACTATCGCCGTGGCATAAATCGTGAATATGTAGAAAGGCGGAAGAAGGGAGCTGCCGTCTTGAACACTAAGGTTTTTCTGAATCCAGCCGAATCCGATTGGGATTGCGCCTCTCAATTCAACCAAAGGCACCATAGAAATCAGAAAAATCATAGAATAATATTTAAGCATGACTGCGATTATATATTTCCTTGTGCAAAATGCAATGGTCTGTCCTTTAATGAAGTTTTCATTAAAGGACAGACCCATATTACGTATTTGTGCGAACGGAAACGCAGCCCAATCAAAAAACTATGTTTTCCGCTTTATAAAACTCAGCTGTTAGATAAAGATTTTATTCGGTTTTTAAATGCATTTTCTTCGCCAAATTGTCTCCGCATTTTTGCAGAGACAATCGTTCACACGAATTATTTTTTTACAATTTCGGAAAGACTTGAAACCAAGCCCGCCATGTTCTGAATGTCGGCAGGAATGATTATCTTTGTCGCCTGTCCGTTGCTGGCTTTTTCAAATGCTTCAAGGCTTCTCAGTTTCAAGACGGCGGAATCCATGCCCGCTTCTTTTATCATCTTTAGACCTTCCGCTTTTGCTTTCTGCACTTCAAGAATCGCTTCCGCCTCTCCTTTTGCCTTTTGAATTGCAGCTTCTTTCTGCGCCTCAGCCTCAAGAATCATCGACTGCTTTTTTCCTTCCGCAACAAGAATAGCCGACTGTTTTTCACCCTCCGCCTTCAAAATGGACTCACGGCGTTCCCGTTCGGCACGCATCTGTTTTTCCATCGCGTCTTTTATGGCTTCCGGCGGCATGATGTTCTTGACTTCGACACGGTTCACTTTTATACCCCAAGGGTCTGTCGCCTCGTCAAGAATGCTTCTCATCTTTGTGTTGATTACATCGCGGCTTGTAAGAGTCTGGTCAAGTTCAAGCTCACCGATTATGTTTCTGAGCGTCGTGGCACTAAGATTTTCGATGGCGTTTATGGGTCGTTCCACGCCATAGGTATAAAGTTTAGGATCTGTAATCTGAAAATAGATGACCGTATCTATCATCATCGTAACGTTATCCTTTGTAATCACGGGCTGCGGTTCAAAGTCAAGCACCTTTTCTTTAAGGGACATCTTATTTGCTATTCGTTCGATGAACGGAATCTTCACGTGAAGTCCCACCTGCCATGAAGCGGAAAACGCTCCGAGCCGTTCTATAACGTAAGCGTACGACTGCGGAACAATCCTTATGTTGCTCAAGATAAGAACCAACACCACCACAAGAATTCCAATAACCAAGTAAATCATGTTTATATCTCCTATTATTTATATTGCTTTGATTTTAGGTTTTATTATCAATGTATTTCCCTGAACGCCCGTTACGACAGAGACCGTATCTTCAGGGATTTCAGATGAATCTTCCGATGAGACAGCCCAAATCACGCCGTTTTTAGCCTTGGCTTCTCCTTTCTGAAATTTCCGGACGGCTTTTGTAACAATGACTTCCTCGCCGACTATGGAATTTATGTTCGTTTTTTCTTTTTCCATTTTAAGTTTTTTTATCGCAAAAGGTCTTGTCGAAAGAACAAGAAAAATCGTAACCACAAGGAAAATCAAAATCTGCCATCGGAACGGAAGTGAAGTCCTTGCAATGAAAATCATCGGAAGAGCCGCAATCGCCGCCCAAATCGTGGTAAACGCCATCGTGAATGCCTCAATCAGCACAAACACAATCATCAGCGTAAGCCAAAGCCATGAAAAATTCGAAAGAAAAAAATGTGTCATGCCGTAACTATACATGATTTCTGACGCAGTGAAAACAAAAAAATCTGCCGGTCATATTTTTCCGTGCCTTTAAAAACCGCAATGAAAATCACGATAAAAATCATCCGTATAGAAAAAATGCGCCCATCTTGATAAGATATCCAATCGAGGTTAAAAATGGGCGGACTATTCGGGGTCGTAAGCTGCGACGACTGTTCCTTGGACTTGTTTTTTGGAGTGGACTACCATTCCCATCTTGGAACTAGAAGAGGCGGACTTGCGGTATTAGGACAGGACGGACAATTCATAAGGTCTATTCATGACATTCAAAATTCTCCGTTCAGGACAAAATTCGAAGACGACATAGGCGAAATGCACGGCAACATGGGAATCGGATGCATAAGCGACTACGAAGCCCAGCCGCTTTTAGTAAAATCCCATCTTGGAAGTTTCGCCATAACAACGGTCGGAATCGTAACAAACAAAGAGGAACTCATAAAAGAAGTCCTTGACGGCGGATACACGCATTTTCTTGAGATGAGCGGCGGAGACGTAAATCAAACGGAACTAATCGTGGCTCTGATAAACCACGAACGCACAATCCTGGACGGAATCAAGTTCGTGCAAGAAAAAATAAAAGGCTCAATCACGATGCTTATAATGACTCCCGAAGGAATCTACGGAGCAAGGGACAAATTCGGACGGACGCCGCTTCAAATCGGAAAAAAGGATTCGGGCTTCTGCCTTTCGTTCGAAAGCCACGCATACATAAACCTTGGCTACAAAGATTACAGAGAACTCGGGCCAGCCGAAATCGTGTACGTAACAAAAGACAAACTGGAAACGCTAAATCCTCCGTCGCAAAACTTAAAAATCTGCACCTTTTTGTGGATTTATTACGGATACCCCACAGCTTGCTACGAAGGCGTGAACGTGGAGCAGATGAGATACAACTGCGGAAAATGCCTTGCAAAACGCGATATGGAAGCAAGCGTTCAGCCGGATGCCGTAGCCGGAGTCCCAGATTCGGGAACGGCGCACGCAGTGGGATATTCAAACGAAAGCGGAATACCGTTCACCCGTCCTTTCATAAAATATACGCCCACATGGCCGCGGTCGTTCATGCCCACAAGCCAGGACCAGCGAAACCTCATCGCTCACATGAAACTGATTCCCGTGCAGCAATTGATACAAGGAAGAAAACTTCTTTTGATAGACGATTCCATTGTCCGAGGAACTCAACTTAGAGAGACCACGGATTTTCTTTACAAAAGCGGCGCAAAAGAAGTACACGTGCGACCAGCCTGTCCGCCGATAATATTCAGCTGCAAATACCTGAATTTCAGCCGCTCAAAAAACGAGATGGATTTAATAACGCGTCGTATAATAAAAAAACTGGAAGGAACGGACAAAAATCCCGACACAATAAAAAAATATTGCGACCCGAACAGCAAAGAATACGAACGAATGCTAGAGGAAATCCGGAAACAATTGCATTTTACGACATTGCGTTTCCATCGCTTGGACGATATGCTCGATTCCACAGGACTGGAACATTCAAAACTCTGCACATACTGCTGGGACGGACAAGAATGATTTGCGTTTTGCCAGTTACAGATGTATATTAGATGAAGGTTCTGCAAAAGACGGCAGAAATAATTTTTACGCCGTTTTGGCACAAGGAGAAAATTATGACAACATCAATAAAAGCGGTCGGATTCACATTGGAACAGAAGCAGTCTGATATGATTGATTCAAAAATAAAAAGAATCGCATATGCGGACGACTTGATTATCGATTTGCTTTTGAACATAAAGCACGAAAAAGCCTACGTAATGGACACCACGGTGAACTTCAGATGGGGAACTTCCGCCCACGTTTCCGGCGAAGATTTTGATTTTGCTGCCGCACTGAACAAAATGATGGACGTTCTTGACAACAAAATCAAAAAAGAAAAAGACAAAATTCAGGAACATGCAAAATAATAGACGATAACGGATAAAAATATCTCAATAACAGCCGAGCTTACCGTTCGGCTGTTATTATTTTCTTACAAACCGATTACACTGATAAGCATATTTTATTACAATTCAATAACCGCAGATTGTTTAAGCAATCCCGGACTTATGAATCGGCGCCGTTCCTAAAAAGTAAGTAACGGAAAACCCTAAAGAGGAGATTGACAATAATGTCTAAAATCACTAGTCTTACCCCCCCCCCC
>CALHVG010000019.1 GCA_938039145.1 uncultured Treponema sp. | reverse complement strand
GGGGGGGGGGGGTAACAATAGTGTAGTTTGGCACTTTCTTCAACTCCTTTTTGTCGAAAATGTTTTAGAGATGGTTATGAAATTATATATCCGAAATCGGAAAAAGCAATAGGGTGGGCATTTTTATGTATCGTTCAGGTTTTATTCTTCATATGCCCACCCCCCAATCGAGCTGCTGCTCGATTGGGATTAAGGGATATGTTCATCCTTATTAATGGGCATTTTTATGTATCGTTCAGGTTTTATTCTTCGTATGCCCACCCCCCAATCGAGCAGCAGCCCGATTGGGGTTAAGGGATGTGTTCATTTTCTTGATGGGCATTTTTTGTGTCATTCAAATTTTATTTTTCGTATATCCCTTAATCCAAATTGAGCTTTTGCTCGATTTGGATTAAGGGATATGTTCATCTTTTTGATGGATATTTTTATATGGCGTTTTTCTTCTTCGGAAAATGCAGGCGGCGGGGAACGATTTTATCTTTAAGGATTTGTTTTCCTCGCCGCCTGCCTCACATCCTGAAAACCTGCACTGTACCTACAATTTTAATAAACGGACAAATGCCCATTTATTAAAATTGTGCCTGTTCTTCCAAGTCATGAAGATTTTCCAATGAGCAAAACGTGAAATGTCCGCAAGTGCCGTTATTTTACTTGTATTTGTAAAATCCTTCGCCTGAGTTTACGCCTAGTTTTCCTTGGTCAATGTATTTTTTCAGCATTTTTCCGATATCTTTGAAGTGGAATGGCGCAAGGAACGAAGGAATTTTTTCGAACTGTTTGTTTATGTTAAAAACTGTAGTAAGTCCGACTATATCCAAAATCTGGAACGGTCCTTTTGGGGCTCCGGTCCCGATTGTCCACGCTTTGTCTATGCTTTCCGGATCGGAAATGCCTGTTGCGTACAAATCCATTCCGGCGCAAAGGAAAGGAACAAGCATCGAATTTAGAAGATATCCCGCTTTTTCTTTGCGAACAGGAAGCGGAACCATTCTTATCGCCTTTGCAAATTCAAGGACTTCGTCAAAATATTTGCTGTCCGTTTTTGGCTGCGCCATGACTTCCGCTGTGTTGCAATACCAAATTTCATTTGCAAAATGGAGCGAAAGATATTTTTCGGGAAATTTTGTAAATTTCGCAAACATCGACGGAAGCAGTGTAGATGAATTGGTGACGACAATCGTTTTTTCTTCGGTTATGGGGTTCAGTTTTTTATAGAATTCGATTTTTTGATTTTTGTCTTCAGCCATTGACTCGATTATAAGGTCGGCATCGCTTATCGCTTTTTTCAAATCCAGTTCAATTTTTATTCCCGTATAGGCTTTCTGAACTTTATTGATGCATTCTTCCTTGCTGAAATTTTCTTTGTCAGAAATTCCATAACTCCATGAGCCGGGTTTGTCGCCCTCGTTCGCCATTTTTTCTATCGCTTTTTCATATTTTACTTTAAGGCTGTCCAATTTCGGCTGAGTTCTTCCGATGCTCCCTTGGCTTCTAAGCCATATTGTCACATCAAATCCGCAATATGCAGATTGAAACGCTATTTGGCTTCCCAACACGCCACCGCCGGCAACAACTATTTTTTTCATCTCATACCTCCTCTGTTTTTGGTCTGTTCATAGGACGACATGGAAAATGTGCCTCCGTCCAAGATAAATGTCAAACCGTAATTTCCATGCTGAGCAAAAAAATAATACATCAAAAAAGTTTTTCTTTCTATGAATTATTCATATTTTCTCATACTCCGGAACGGAGAGGGCGTTTTCGATTTTCTTGAATTTTTCGACTTTTCCATGCCGTTTCTTTTCTGTAAAATTAAAACCATGAATATCTGCCTTTTCTCTAAGGAAGAAATATTTTCGCCGCTTTCCATAAAAGATGCGCGCGCTCAGCATTTAATCAAAATTCTTCATAAAAAAATCGGGGACAGTTTTTCCGCCGGAATCGTAAACGGCTCTTCGGGAACGGCGGAAATCACTGACATTTCCGACGGAGCTCTTTCGTTCCGGTTTACGCCGAACGGCGACGGAAAATGTCTTTTTCCGCTCATAATGATTGTAGGCTTTCCTCGCCCTATTCAGTTGAAAAGGCTGTTGCGTGACGTCGCCGCCATCGGGGCAAAAGAAATCCATTTGACTGGAACGGAACTCGGCGAAAAATCGTATATGCAATCAAATCTTGTCGCTCACGGAACTGCGTACAAAATGCTTTTGGACGGAACGGTTCAGGCGGCAAGTACGCATGTTCCTGAACTTTTTATGCACAAAAATTTGGCGGAATGTGTGGAAGCCTTGGAAAATCGCAAGGATTTTTCAGAATATCTGAAATTTTGTCTTGATAATGCAAATCCTACGAGAAGTTTGGTCTCTGCCATGGAAGACAACAAAATTCGGCAAAGTCCTTTAAAAAGTTTTGTGGCGGCAATCGGAAGTGAGAGAGGCTGGACTGGCAACGAAAGAATTTTTCTTGAAAAAAAAGGCTTTTTGCGTTGCGGAATGGGAAATCGCACCATGAGAACGGAAACTGCCGCTACCGTGTGTGCAGGAATAATTTCTGCGTATGCCGGTTGGCTTGAAAATTAGAAGTTGAACCTTACTTCAAGGGTGGTTTGTGCTATTCCGCCGATGGAGGTAAGCAGTTCCACAACTCCGCCGGGATTCCATATGCCAACATTAAAAAAATCACCTGCCGATATTCCAAATCCATATATCGGCAAGCGGGTTGACATACCGAATTCAAAACCGTTTCGTCTTATCCAAGAAAATTTTGAATTTATACCAAACAGAAATAGATTGAATTGTGTTTGTGCCCCAATAAGATGCCAACCGGAATATGAAAGCCCCATATTGTAGTTGAAGCCTTTCCGGAATCCTGTGAAATTATAATCAAAATCAAACTGCGGTTTCAGCCATCTGCCATCGTTTTGGGCAGGAGCACGGATGCCGGCGAAAAATACATAAAAATTTGGCGTAAATGTGTTAAGCCCGATTCCAAAGTCAATGTCGAAACGGTTCGGTCTTAAAGCGAATCTTGTCTGTAGTCCGTCTATCATAAAAAATGCAGCCCCTATAGACACCCTGAAATTTCTGTCGAAAATAGATTTTGATTTTCTGCCGGAAACGGTCGCCTCGGATTCGCCGGATTTTGTTTTAGTGATTGCGATTGGATTTGCTCCGTAAAAATCCGTGGCATAAAAAGTTTTTGTCTCTTGGGCAAAAAAGCCTGGAACGCTACATGCGACTATCGTTATAAAGAATGCGATTAGTTTTTTCATGTTACCTCCAACTCTCTAGTTGGTCGTATTCTATTATTAACTTCAAGAAAATGATAGCGAATTTTTATTGCAGGCACAGATTTCCCAAAATTAAAAATTATATTTTATATCAAATGATGTTGATATAAGTCCTGCATAAAGCAGTGCAAGAGCAAATGGCGTTCCCGATTCCCATATGCCGAATTCTTTAACATTTTTGCCGCTTACGGAAAGACCGTATATCGGAAACAGATTTGAAAATCCGAATTCAAGCCCGTTCTTTTTTATCCATGAATATTTAGAATTCAGTCCAAAGAAGAATAAATGCGAAAGCCCGTTATGATTAATCGGATTTATGCTGGCATAGGAAAGTCCAAGTTTATAGTTGAATCCTCTGCGGAATCCGGTGATATTGTAATCCAAGTCCAATCGCGGGATAAGAATAACCGTGGTTTCTGTTGGGTTTGAGCCGCTGGAAAAAATTAGCGAAAGAAGATTTGATTTTATAGGATTTAGTCCAAGTCCAAGGTCAATATCAAAATTGCCTGGTCTCAAAACGAACTTTCCGAACATCCCTTCCATTGTGGAAAGTCCGCCGCCCGCTGCCATGCTGAATTTTCTGTCGAAAACAGATTTTGCCTCTTCAGAAGGAATCGCTGCTTCCGGTTTTTCGGATTTTGCGATGGGGTCTCCGATTGAGTTTTCTCCGAAAGTTTCCGGGTTAGTGAATGTCTCTGTTTCTTGAGAAAAGATTTGCGGAACGCTAAACAGAATTGCCGTTACAAATAATGCGATTATTTTTTTCATAATCACCTCCAAACTTTTAATATCGAGGAACATTCTATTGTTTTTTTCAAAAAAAAGATAGTGTTTTTCATTTTTGCTCGGATAAAATTTTATGGCGCAAAATTAAAATCCGACTTTGGAAAAACTATTTTGCAAGCGATAAAAAATCCGTCTAAAAACGATTTTCCGGCATATTTTGCTCGACTTCAAAATCTGTACTTGCGTTCGGAAAAATGTTATATTCATTCCATGGAAAATCAGCGAATCAAAGAAATCCTTTTGGACATTGCGCCTACCGATTTGGATTTTACCGTCATTCAGACGGGAAAAGAAAGCAAGCGTGTGAACGGATTGTATGCCTCTGATACGCATGAAATCCTTCTTCATAACAAAAACTTCAAGACGGAAAATCAATTAATCTACACTGCCGTCCACGAATACACCCATCATTTGAATGCAGAGGAACTTTTGAACACGACCGGTTATGCGAATCAGCCGTACAATTCAAAAGTTCATAATCAGGCGTTTTGGGCAAGGTTCAACACACTGATAAAAATTGCCGAAGAAAAGGGATATTACACGCTTTCAATCGAAGATTCGCCGGAACTGAAAGAACTTACTGAAAAAATCCGCAAAGAATATCTTGAGGCGAACGGAAAACTTATGCGCGAATTCGGAAAACTTTTGATTCAGGCGCATGAACTTTGCACAAAAGCGAACATACGGTACGAGGACTATCTTGACCGAATCCTGCAGATTCCAAGGAATTCCGCAAAAGATATCACAAGAGTTGCGTCCGTTGATGTAAATCCTTCGCTTGGCTTTGATAATATGAAAATGATTGCCGCAATCAGAAAAAAGGATGATAGAATTGAAGTCGAAAAAGATTTTGCCGAGGGAAACAGTCCCGCCGGCGTTCGTCAGATGATGAAGCAAAAATCAAAAGAATGCAAAAAGGAAGAACCTTTGCAGCGTCTTGAGCGGGAAAAAAGCCGCCTTGAAAGAACGATTCAGCAGCTTTCAAAAAGGCTTGAGTTTGTGGAGGAAGCCATTGCAAATCTCTAGGATTTTTCTGAAAAGTTCGGTTTTTCTGTTCGTGTTTGCAAATGCGTTGTTTTTTCCGAAAATGGTTTTTCCCGAATCGCCGAATTCTCTTTCGATGCCTGAAATGCCGTCGCTTTCTGTTTCTGCTGGTCCTGCGATGCCCTCGATTTCTGTTCCTACCATAGGAAGCAAATTTTATACGCCGAAATTTCAGCAGGAATACAAAATAGAAAAACCCAATCCGCCGGTTTCTGTAAAATCGGAAATTTCAAAAGACATGGACGCTTCCGCTATTTTAAAATCTGTTGACGACGCGAAAACTTTGCTAAAAAATCAGGAAATTATTTCCGTAGGTTCGGGGAAACTTTCCGCCATGGATATTCTTTCGATGAATTCGAGCGGACTTTTTTCAAATGTATACGGACTTTTGGAGGCGGGCGCAGAAAAATCGAATTCAAAAAATTCCGGAACTTTGCTGAACGACATAATTTCCGAACTGAACGGAATAAAAGAGCGGCAAGAAAAATCGGACAAAAAACTGTTCGATAAAAATGCGGACGAAATTGTTGCTTACAATCAGAATGAACAAAAAGGTCCGGCGATTCTTAGATTTTTTGTTGACGGACACAATATTTTGAACACTTGCAAAACGGTTTATTTCAGCCAAAAAGAAAAGGACGGCTCGTTTTTGCTTACCGGCGACCGACGTTATATTGCGGACAATAAATCCAGGTCGGAAACGTTTTATTTTTTGTTTAAATCCGACGGGAAAGGCGGTGCGTTCATGGGTTACAACGTTGAGCCGGCTGTTGTCCAGGATTATGAAAACAAAAATTCGTTTCTCTATAGGATTTCCGAAGAGACCGCTCTTTCTGCCTCAAAAACAGGAAATCTTGTGAGCCTTCGTTCAAAAGATTCCGCCGTAAAAATCGACCTGTTGCTTGATATCGGTGAATAAAATGCCCGGAAGCGAAAAACTTATTTCCGGATTGCGGGAATTGAATCTTTTTAGCGAAAAACTTGCTTTTACGATGGATAAATACATCGGCGAGATAATTCTTTTCAATTCTGCATACAATCTTACAAATACAAGCGGCTACGACGAAATTGCGGTAAAACACGTTCTTGACAGTCTAAGCGCCGCATCGATTATCGAAAAAATTGCCGAAAATCTGCAATCGGAACTAAAATCGCTCGGCAACTCTAAAATCAGGATTGCTGACATCGGTTCGGGGGGCGGATTTCCGGGAATCCCTCTTGCTGCCGCCTTGCCGGATTTTGATTTTGTCCTTGTTGAAAGAATGGATAAAAGATGCGCCTTTCTTGAAAATGAGGCGGCGATTCTTGGATTAAAAAATGTTTCCGTGATGAAGACCGAGGCCGAGAAAATTCCGCCGGAAAGTTTTGATTTGGTAACATTCCGTGCGTTCAGACCGTTGGACAAAAAAATGGCGATGACATTGCTGTCGATAACCAAAAAAAACGGAATAATTGCGGCTTTTAAGGCAAAAAAAGCGAACATTCAAGAAGAGATGGAAAAAATACGGGAAATTGTCCGTGAATATAAAATTTTTCCCTTGCGAGTGCCGTTTCTTACGGAAAGCGGCGAACCTGACGCAAGGGAAAGAAATTTGGTTGTCTTCGGGCATTAAATTTTTTGTTTTTAGGATATTCTTTTCAGCACGCTGACCAATTTATTTTTTTCTACCAAGTCAATCGGTCGGTTTTCGGCATATTTTTTTGCCTCTTCCGTGAATACTCCGGCGGTTACGCAGAGGCCTTTGTCGCATTTGATTTCCTTGACTTTGTTATGAAGGTCTCGAACGGAAAGTTCTCCGATTGAGCCGGAACTTCTGAAGAATCGGAACAATTCCGTTCCGCTCCAGTTTGCGGACTCTACGGAACAATGGATTTCGATGTTGTCGGCGGCGACGGATATATCATCGATTCGGACTTTGGAATCCGAGTAATATATTACGACAAATTTTCTGCACAACGCCACAAAGTCGCTGGTTCCGCTCATAAGGTATGCCTGAAGATTTGAGTTTTGGTTCAATTCTTGGTAACGATGTACCAACGCATTCACGTCTTTGTAGCTTGGGCTTATCGCTTGAATCTGTTTTAGAAGTACAAGTGCTTTTGCAATGTTGTGCTGCGAAAGATAGAGTTGAGCCATTTTGTAGCTGGCGGTTAGCCTTGTTTCGGTATCTATCGTTTCCAGTTTTAGTGCGATGGAATAGTCTTCAAGAGATTTGTCAAGCTGGTTCATTTTCTGATGGATTGAACCGCAGGCTATGCAGGCTTGCGCTCCGTAGACGGGGTCTGGTCTTAAATGCATGAAAATCTTCAAAGCTTTGTCGCCCATATTACATTCGTCCAAGGCGGACGCAAATTTGAAAAGAATTTCTTTGTCGCCCGGATGTTCGTCCAATGCTTTTCGCAAATATGTAAGGGAATCTCTGTATTTTTTGCTTCCGAAAAGGGCGAAACCCAACTGCTGGTTTACTTCCGTTGATTCGGGGCGGCTGTGTTGTGCGCGTTTGAAGCACACTACCGATTTTTCAAATTCCTTGCGGTCAAAAAGGATTCGGCCAAGGTAATAATTGCAGTCGTAATTTTGGGGTTCCAAACGCAATGCGCTCGAAAATGCGGAAAGTGCCTCGTCCGGTTTTCCGCAATGGAAGGCGCATATTCCCAGGCGGGTTACGCTTGTCATCTGATTGATTTCGATGTGCATTCTTGCGATGTTTGTAAGCGTTTCGTACAGAGGATAGGCTTTCTCGTAATTTTGTTCAGCAAAATAGATGTCCGAAAGGGTAAGCAAAGCCTGCACGTTGTGCGGATCTCGTGTGAGTTTTTTTATGCATTCTTTTGCCAATGCAGACTTGCTTTTGTTGGAATTTTTAAGTCCTTTTCTCGAACCCCCTTTCTTAGATGCGCCGCTTATCGTCATGAGCAACAAAACAACCAGCGCAACCGCCACTACCGTAATAAGAATTGATATTCCCATAAATTTATCTCCGTTTATTTAGTGTTACGGCATTCTTTGACGAATTCCGAAATTCTTTCCAACGCCAACTTGATTTTATCTATGCTCGTTGCGTAACAAACCCGAATATGACCTTCTCCTCCAAGTCCGAATACGCTTCCTGGAACAACGGCTACATTATATCGATGGAAAAGTTGTGTCGCAAATTCTTCGCTTGTAAGTCCTGTGGAAGTAATTTCAGGAAACAGGTAAAAAGCTCCCTTCGGCTCTGGAACAGACAGTCCCATGTCGTTGAATGCCTTTATCATCAAGTTTCGCCTTTGCTGATAACTTACACGCATTTTTTCAACCGAATTCCAGCCGTTTTTTAATCCTTCGGTAGCGGCATATTGGCTGAAAATCGGGGCGCAGATTGCGTTGTAGCCGTGAAGTTTTGTCATTTGGGTGATAAGGTCTGCAGGTGCTGCAATGTAGCCGATTCTCCAGCCCGTCATCGCAAAGGATTTTGAAAATCCGTTCAGAATAATCGCATAATCCTTCATTCCCGGAAACGAGCCTATCGAAACATGTTTTGCGCCGTCGTATGAAAGTTCGCAATAAATCTCATCGGAAATGCACCATATTTGATTTTTTACACAAAGCTCGGCGATTTTTTCCAGTTCTTTGGACGGAATCATCGTTCCGGTCGGATTGTTTGGCGAGCAGAGCATGATGGCTTTTGTTTTCGGAGAAAGGACTTTTTCAATCTGCTGTGCCGTCGGATAAAATCCGTTTGTGCTGGTGTCTACGGGAATTGCATTTGCTTCCAAAAGAACTGCGAGGGGAACATAGTTCACGTAGCATGGCTGGCATACAATTATTTCATCGCCGGGATTTAATATCGCCCTAAGCGAAACGTCGACACCTTCGCTTGCGCCCACGGTTACAAGAATTTCACTTTCAGGGGTGTAGTGTAGGTTATACCGTGTCATGTATCTACAGATTTCTTCACGGAGTTCCGGAAGTCCGCGGTTTCCCGTATACGATGTGTGTCCCTTTTCGATGTGGTAGAACGCTTCTTCCCTTATTTCCCACGGAGTTGAAAAGTCAGGTTCTCCGACGGAAAGAGAAATTACATCATCGTGACCGATAAGCATTTCAAAAAATTTACGTATTCCGCTTGGAGGAATCGATTCCATCAGGCGGCTGAATTTGTCTTTTCTTGTGTTCATCTTTTCCTTAAAGCAAGCGATTTTTGCTGCGCAAGGCTTTCTTTTGATTCAAACGTATGCGTTTGAAGTCCGATTTTTCTCCTCGTCATGATAAGTTATGCCTGCGCTTCTCTTCTGTCCCTTTCGTCGGCGACATATATTATGTCGTTTTCTTTGTAGGTTTTCAGGATAAAACTGGTCTTAGTGGAACGAACTCCGTCCAAGGTCGCCAATTTGTTCGAGACGAATCCGGCTACATCCTGCAGACTGTCGCCTTCGACTATCACTTTGAAATCATAGCCGCCGCTCATCAGGTAAAGTGATTTTACCTGCGGAAATCGGTAAATTCTGTCAGCCAAAGCATCAAAACCGTGTTCTCTTTCGGGGGTAACCTGAATCTGAATTTCCGCAGAAACTTTCGCCTTTGCTTCGCCGCTTTTTTCAGGGTTTACGATTGCCACATATTTCAGAATGATTCCATCATCTTCAAGTTTTTTGACGATGGCTTTTACTTCTTCGACAGTTTTTTTTGTCATTGCGGCAATGTCTTCAAGCGCAAGCCGCGCGTTCTGTCTCAGCAAATCAAGGATTTCTTCCATGAAAATATTCTCCTGAAAATATCAACCTGAATTTTTGGAGTTCAGTAATTTTCTCGAAAATGTGTGTTTGCATAAGTCGGAAGATTTTTCACGGATTTTTGAATTTGTTCGCAGATCTAATGTTTGCCGAGCCGCGTTTGTTTTCCCTTCCGATGCGCACATTCTTTATAATATGTTATAGGTTTTATAATAATTTTTCAACGAGGGGGCGGAAGTCAAATACGTTTTCCGGGATTTTATTTAAGGTAGGAATCGTAGATTTTTCGGTAATCTTCTATTGATTCGGCATGTATTGTTTTTGCCCGAAGTTCCGCTCCTCCTTCGATTCCCTTTGAATATGCGCAGAATCTTTTGCGCATCTCCATGCAGGCGTGCTTTTCGCAAGTCTCTTTGGAAAGCATTTCGAGTTCAGAAAATGCGGTCTTGATTCTTTCGGACGCAGGAATTTCTTCATATGCGCCGGAAGTCAAAAGTTGGATTGTCTTTTTGAATATGAACGGATTTCCCATGGCTCCGCGCGCAAACATCACGCCATCGCAGCCTGTTGTTTCCAACATTCGCTTGGCATCTTCCGGCTTAAAAAGGTCTCCGCTTCCAAAAACAGGAATTTTCCCGTCTATGAGTTGCACCAAATCTTTTAGTTTTTCCCAATCGGAAAAACCTTCGTAACCTTGCGCTCTTGTCCGAGGGTGCATCGCTATGGCTTTTGCGCCGTTATCAAGAACTTGAATCGCAGCTTCTCTGTACGTGATTGTCTTTGAGTCCCAGCCCGAACGGATTTTTACGGTTACCACGGCTTTGTCGCCGGCTGTTGTCGCCACGGAACGGACAATTTCGCCAAGCCTCACGGGGTCTCTCGTCAATGCTGAGCCGGCGTTGGTCTTTACGATTTTTGGAACGGGACAGCCGCAATTTATGTCTATGCATTCGCAGTTTGTTTTTTCAAGCACGATTTTTGTGGCTTTCCCCATGACTTCAGAATCTCCACCAAAAATTTGAACGGCGTAAACGTTTTCGTTTTTGGCGCGCGCCATAAGTTCTTCAGTTTTTAGGTTGCCTCGGACTAAGGCTTCCGCCGATACCATCTCCGTGTAGGTGAACGCCGCTCCCTGCTCCTTGCAGATTGAGCGGTATGAACGGTCGCTGTATCCTGCTACAGGCGCAAGGAACACATTCCCGTCGAGCCTAAGCCCGCCTATATTCACAGGATGATAAAGCATGCCTATTCCGGAAGTTTGAATATTTTGCAACTGTTTTTCCAGATTTGAGCGCAGACTTCTTCAAGGTCTTTGTCCAGCATTTCCGCAAGGAATTTTGCGGTAGAGACCATGTATGCAGGCATCGTTCTTTTCTTTTCCCTGTATTCGGCAGGAATCATGAACGGGCTTTCAGTTTCAAGAAGAATTCTGTCCAAAGGAATGTCCATCACAGTTTCGTGGAGATTCCTTGCGTTTCTGTATGTAAGATTTCCCGCAAACGAAAAATATACGTTCATGCCAAGACATTTTTTTGCATAAGCGGCATCTTCGGAATAGCAGTGAAAAATCGCTCCGGAATCAGGAATGCGCTCCGAAAGAATATCATAAATATCTTTTCCCGCATTTCTGTTGTGTATTATAACCGGAAGGTTTCGCTTCTGTGCGATTTCCAGCTGCTGTATAAAAAGTTCGATTTGACTTCTTTTGTCGCCGAACTGTTTGTAGTAGTCAAGCCCGGTTTCACCGACCGCAACAACGTTAGGAAGTTTCAGGTTCTCCTCGATTTTTTCTATATAATCTTTTCCGGGGTTTGTAACTTCCGACGGAGCGATTCCGACCGCATGGTACACGCCGGGAATCGCCTTTAGGTTCGGATAAATTTTTGCGAAATCGTGGAGGCTGTTGTTTATGCTCACAATTCTTGCGACACCCGCCTGTTTTGCTTGCCGGATGACGCGCAACTGTTCGATGGGACTATCGTATATAAGCCCGATATGAGCGTGAGTATCAAATAACTGCATTGCTTTCTTCCAAAAATGATGAGTGATAGGACGTTTTCGTCCAATAAACAGTGCCTTTCTAGGCAATTTCTACCGATAAAGATAATACAGGTTTGTCTAATTGTCAAATTTTAAGAGTGATAAAGGCGATGGTTTGACATTGAATTATCTGGCGTGATATACTCGACTACTGGTATTCAGAAAAAATTACTGGAGTTTAAATTGTCAAGGACGCAGAAGTACAAGAAAATTGAAAAGCGGTTTGCTTCAAATGTACACAATGGTTTTGTCTCTTTTCTGAAAACTGTAAAAAATTTCTTTATCAGGCTGTTTAGAATTTTTGACAGCAAATTGACCATAATGATTGTCCCTCATTCGCAGGGAAAAGTTATAAATCTTCAGACGAACGTGTTCGCTCTTTCCTTGGGCGTCGTTTTAATCGTGGGGATTGTTTCGTCTTTTCTTTATTTCAACAGACGGGCGGTTTCGTCGCAGATTGAAATCAATGGCCTGATGAACAGAAACCGGGAAACATTGGCAAGCCTTGACGAACTCAGGGACGAAAATACAAATCTTCTGCAGGCGGCAAAACGTTTTCAGGCATCGCTTTCGCAGTCTCTTTCATTGCTTGGGCTTGACGGAGAAAGCAGGGTTTCGCACGGAGCGATGAATTCCGGAGACCTTTCTTCGCTTTTCGGAAAAAACGACAATGTATCTGCGTCTGTAAAAGAGGCTTCCGATATTCGTTCGTTGACCTCGTATTTGGAAGAATCCGTTCAGCCTATCGAACAGATTGGAAAAATGCTCGACAGTCAAAGTTCTCTTTTCCGTGAGATACCCAATATTTGGCCGGTGAACCACCCGAACGTTCATATTTCACAGCCCTTCGGACCTTGCATACACGCAATCTCGGGTCGCTGGTACATTCACAAGGGACTGGACTTTTCCACGTGGGGTTCAGGCGACCCTATAATGGCAACGGCGAACGGGCAGGTCGTTACGGTGGGTTACGATTCCAGTTTTGGAAACTACGTGATTATTCGTCACAAGCATGGAATGTATACAAGATATGCGCACATGAGCGCAACCAGAGTAAAAAAAGGCGAGTATGTTAATCAGGGGCAGGTGATTGGCTACATCGGAAACACCGGAGTTACCACGGGCGCGCATCTTCACTACGAAGTTCATATCGGTTCTGATGTAGTAGATCCGAGCAAATATATAAACGTAAAACTTTCTAAATAAAATGGCGCTTCGTTTTGACGACATATCAATCAACACTCTGATAGGAAACGGTTCGTTCGTTCGGGGCGACCTGAAAGTCAACGGATTTATCAGAATCGATGGAGACATCGCCGGAAATCTTGAGACGGACGGAGCGGTCATAATCAGCGAAAAAGCCAGGATTCTCGGAAACGTAACGGCAAAATCGATAATCGTGGGCGGAATCATAATTGGAGACATAACGGCAAAAGAAGGCATAAAACTGCTTTCATCGTCTGCAGTAATCGGAAACATAATGTCAAGGCGAGTTCAAATGGAAGACAAAGTGATTTTCCACGGACATTGCATTTCGATTGAAAACGAAGAAAATTACGAAAAGTCCTCGGAAAGTTTTCTTCAGGCAAAAGCAATCAGGGAAAAGGCGGTTCTTTGATGAACTCTGTGGATTCCGTGGGTTCCTCCCTTTATTTTTCTGCAGCGGCGGCTTCGGCAGTGGCTTCAAAAGAAGCAAAAAAAGAGCATGAAAAATTAAGAACTCAGGGTGCAAAAAAATCGTCTTTTTCGTCTTTGGTGCAAAAAAATCAGGAAATCGAGGAACTTGAATCCGCGGGGCTTCCTTCGGAAATCGCCGGAATGGATCAGGAAACGGCGGTCATTTTCTTGAAAGATGCGCTTGATATTGCGGCGGATAAACTTGAGGAAAATCAGACGGCTGAAAATTTCACGGAATTCAGAAAAACAGTGAGCCAATTTTTCAAATATATTGAAAAGAATAATTTTGATGTTACAAAGAACAAGAGGCTCAGGAGTCGTATCGTAACCAAAAAAAGCGTATTCAACACCGTCCGCCGTCCGCAAGATCCGTTTTTTCAGATAAGGGTCGTGAACCAAAAATTGGATGAAATGGCAAGAATGATTCTTCAGTATCATGCGGACAAAATTCAGCTTTTGAACAAGGTGGGAGAAATAAAAGGGTTGATTGTAGATTTTTTTGCGGATTAGCCTTTATAATGAGATGTTATGAGTGATATTTTTGAAAGCGATATAGATGAGGACGAAAATTTTTCGATTCTTGAGGATAGCGAACAGGATTCCGCTGCGGATTCGCTTGAATTTGAGCAGCCGTTGTTCGTCCTGAAACTTGACTACTCGTACGAAAGTCTTTATGCAAAGACCGAAAAAAAACTTGACATAAAAACAGGCGATTTTGCGATTGTCTCGACAAGATACGGCAGAGACATGGCGAAAGTGATTGGTCAGACAAAAAAAACTGTGGGAATCAAAGCGGCTGACATCGTTACAATAGAACGCAAGGCGAATTCGGATGATTTTTCCAAGGCGGAAGAAAACAAATCCAAGGAAGACGAGGCGTTTCGTGTGTTCAAGGAAAAAGTAGCGTTACATGGTTTGGACATGAAGCTTGTTTCCGTTCATTTTCTCACGGACGAGCAAAAAGCGATTTTCTTTTTCAGTTCCGACAACCGAGTTGATTTCAGAGAACTTGTGAAAGATTTGGTAAGTATTTTCAAAATGCGGATTGAATTGCGGCAGATTGGCGCAAGGGACGAGGCGAGGATTTGCGGAGGTCTCGGCGTGTGCGGAAGACCTTTTTGCTGCCACAGCGTTTCCGACAAATTAAGACCGGTGGCTATAAAAATGGCGAAAGACCAGTCGCTTTCGCTGAATTCGCTAAAAATTTCGGGGCAATGCGGACGGCTTTTGTGCTGCCTTTCTTATGAGTTCGACTGGTATAACGAAGCCCGAAAAAAACTTCCGCCGGAAGGACTGCATATCCACTACGACGGAACGAATTTCAAGATTTCCGAAGTAAATCCGCTCACATCGATGATAAAAATGCTGGGTGAAGACGGCAGAATGCTTGAAATAAATTCAAAAAGATTTGTAAAAGAAAAAGAACGCTGGAAAATCACTTGATTTTATTGCCGGCAGGGCGATTCTTTACTTAAAATTCGACAACCGCAAGCCCTTTTCAAGAGACGATGATTGGCGAATTTCCGCATTTTTGCAATAAAATGAAAAAATGTGTTCAATAAGCGAGTTTGCAGAAAGGGAACTCGCAGTGTTTTTAAGCGGCAATATTTTTGCCACTTAAAATAACCCTTCGTTTCGTAAAAGCCACTCTTTTCTTTCTAGCCCACCTGCATATCCCGTAAGGCTTCCGTCCGAACCGATTACACGATGACACGGAACGATTATCGAAATCGGATTGCGGCTTACCGCATTTCCTATTGCTTGAGCGGACATTTTTTGTTTTCCGAGTGCGGCTGCGGTCTTTTTTGCCAGTTCGCCGTATGTGATTGTTTTTCCAAAGGGGACGGAGCAAAGGATTTCTAGGACAACTTTCATGAAATCCGAGCCTTCGATTTTTAGCGGCGGAGTGAAGTTCGGTTCAATACCTGAGAAATAAACGCTAAGCCATTCCTTTGTTTTTTCGATTGCCGAATCGGATTTTTCTTGCAACACAAAAGAATCATATTCTTTTATGTTGAATTTCCCGCTTTCGAAGCAAATCCATATAAGATGTTCGCCATCGCTTATAAGTTCGAGGTTGCCGAGCGGAGAGTCAAAATGGTCTACATTTCCGGTATGCGTTCTTGCAATTTCGTGCCTGCGGAATCCTTTGTCGACTTTCATTTTCCTTTTATAAAAAAAGCAGACATCTTGATCAAGGATGTCTGCTCATAGGAGGTAGTCATGGCGGAAATACGTATTGTACATTTTACCCCATGATTGGGCCATCAAAGACTTGAACTTTGGACCAAAGGATTATGAGTCCTCTGCTCTAACCACTGAGCTAATGGCCCGAATGCCTAAGCAATATATCAATTTTTTACGGAAATAGTCAAGTGGAGTGTTCGGATTTTGCGGAGCAGGGGAAAAACAATTGAAAATCACTGCGATTGTCCCTTCGAAAACTGGCGCTGGCACATACTCCCGATTTTCCTGTAAAAAATGGAAATATTTCATAACAAAAATGATAAAATTCGTTCGAACTGGAAAAGAAAGCGTGATTTTTTCCTTGACAGAAACTAAATCTGTAAATACACTGGTGTTATGGACTTGAGAACTGTTTTAACAACTGATACCGTAAGCCTTCATCTGAAGGGAACTACGAAAGAAGAAATCATCGACGAAATGCTTGATCTCCTTGTAAAGGCTGGAAAGGTTTCTGATAAAGCCGTTGCGAAGGAGTGTGTGCTTGACCGTGAGAGAAAAATGTCTACGGGCATGAAGCACGGTATCGCCATTCCGCATGGAAAGACAGATTCCGTAACCGACTTGGTGGCTTGTATTGGAATCTCGGACAATCCGGTAGACTTCGATTCATTGGATCAGGAACCTTGCAGAATCTTCATAATGACGCTTTCTCCTGTAAACAAGACCGGTCCGCACCTTCAGTTTTTGGCGGAGGTCAGTCTTCTGTTCAAGAGTGCTGATAAACGCCAGCAGATTCTGAACACGCAGGACAGGGCTGAAGTTATCAAAATCCTTACGGAATAGTCGGTTTGGATTATAGGCTTGTAAATTATGACCTTTGTCTTGTGCAAAGGTCTTTTTATTTAACATAGGATTTAATGAATTGCAGGCGTTTTCTGAGGAAATGCCGTGCGTTGCAGGAGTTTTTATGAAACTGAGTCCGTTGTTCAGGGCTGAAAAAAATAAACTTGTGAGAATCGAAGACAATTCGCTCTATCCCATGGAGAATTTGAATATTCTGAATACGGAAGACATAGCGAAGGGCGCTATGGATGGGATTTTGGGAAATCGGCTTACGGCGATTGAAATTTATTGGGAAGGCGTGGATTTTGGCGATGGCGTTTACAATGAAGAGCTGCTTGCGAATCTTAGGGACTTCATAAAAAAAGGCGAGGAAAAAAGCGGATTTTGTTTTATCGTTCCGAGGATGAAAAAGGCGGTCGCCGATTCGGAAGCCGCCGATTTTTACATTGCCGCAATGGTTCATTCTGCCCGAAGGATAAAAGATTGCGTAGGCGTGATAGGTTTTGCCGTTCCTGAAGAATTTTTGACGTTGGATGCGAATTTTTCCGAAAACAGCTTGACCATGCGGTTTATCGACGAGATGAACAAGAGGCATGGTCATTATCTGTATTTTTTGAAAAGAGATAAGATTTGCGGTGCGGAATCGGATGCGAATATTTCTGAATCCACGTTTATTTTGTACTGACCATCAATGTTTGCGAAATACCGCAAAGATTTCATAAAAAATATCGATTTTTCTTAAAAGAAACTTGATTTTCCCTTGAATTAATTTTTCTTTTGTGCAATCATTCGCTTAGATTTTGAAAATTGTGGTTGTTGGGAGAAAAAGTAAATGATGAAGTATGAGATGACGGAATTCGGAAAATCTTGCAGAAACATTATGGTTGTCTGTGGTTTGTTTTTGGTGACGGCAGTAACGATTGCGTTGAGATTGCCTTCAAAAATCGTCGTCAAGCCAAGTCCCGCCGAATTGGAAAAAGTTATCGCAAAATCCGACGACTGCGATTTTGTGTCGCCTGATTTTGGAAAAATTGTAGAAGATGGTGGATTTTATTCTGCGGGTGCGGGCGAAGATACGGCACTTTCGCTTTACAGGCATCCTTCGTCAAGAAGTGCTGTCGAATGGTTTTACCTCCATGTAACGGGAAGCAGAGAGACTGCCATTCCGATTCTTGAGGAAGCTGACAGAAATGACATTCCGCTTTCGCTTGCGTTTGCGTTGGCTTACACGGAAAGCAGATACAAGGCGAACGCTGTAAACAGGAACAAAAATGCGTCTATAGATAGAGGTTTGTTCCAGCTGAACAACAGGTCTTTTCCGCAATTGAATGAGGAAGAATTTTTTAATCCGAGAGTGAGCGCAAAATACGGAATGGGACATTTGAAGTTCTGCATTGGAATTGCCGGAAACGAGATTTCGGGGCTTGCGATGTATAACGCCGGTTCTGCAAAGGTGAAGCAGAATCTTACTCCGCAATCCACTTTGAATTATGTCGGAAAAATAATGTCGTATCGGGAGCGTCTTGACAGACTTTTTGCGGAAGAAGTTCTTCCGTATTACGATACGGCTCGTCAATTTTCAGGAGTGACCGTCGCTTATTTGAGCGGCCGCCGTTCTGAAAAATAAAATACGCCTCCTTATTTTTGCCCGATCGGTTTTTTGTTTTTTGCCGGTCGGGCTTTTTTTTATAAACCGAACGATTTGTTTGAATCTTTGCATTTCTGTGAGAAATCTCACAGAAATGTTGAAATTCCGCTTAAATTCTTCTAAATTTGCCCTTACGGATTGAAAATTCTATTAATCCGCATTGTTGTTTTGTTCGGGAGTTTTTATAATGTGCGTGTTTCCTGAGCCGACGAAAAGACGTATGGTCATGTTGCTTGAGCTGCTTGAAAGCCTAAAAAAGCCCAGAATCACTTCTTTGGAAATCGGGAAGTATCTTGGCTGCAAGGACAGTTTGATTCGTTACGATTTTAGGTTGTTGGGCATAAAATGCGGCGTTTCCAACGGTTATGAGGTGAACGTTTTGCGGCGGGACTTGAAAAATGCGTTGGGTTTTTCCGATTCCGGGGAAGACGGAAGTCAGGCGCAAAAACGCTGCTGCATCGTGGGCTTGGGAAGGTTGGGTGCGGCGCTTTTGGATGACGGCATTTTTGAAGGAAGCGGATTTTCTGTGGTTGCGGGTTTTGATTCCAGCTTGAACAGGGTGGAAGTCATGCGTTCCGTTTTTGAACTTTATCCTGCAAGCCGCATAGAAATTGTCATTCCTGAGCGGAAGATTGACTATGCGCTTTTGTGCTGCCCTGAATCCGAGGCGGAAAAAATGGTTTTTCGTCTTGTGAATGCGGGTATAAAAGGAATTGTGAATTGCACCAGGGCGGTTTTTGCTGTTCCTGAAAATGTAAAGATTATAAACGCATCGCCCATTGCGGCTTTGTTGAATCTATAAAATTGCCGAATTGTCCGCGGTTTTGCTTGAAAAAGGTTTTGCCTGATTTCGGGTTTTGCGCAGATTTCGGAATACAGGAGTTTTTGATGTCTAGAGTTTGGAATTTCAGCGCAGGGCCTTCGTGCTTACCGGAAGAAGTTCTTCGAGAATGTGCAGAGGAGATGATGGATTTTAACGGAACCGGTCAGTCGGTAATGGAAATGAGCCACCGTTCCAAGGCATTTGAACCAATCATTCAGGATGCGGAAAAATCTGTCCGTCATCTTATGAACGTGCCTGAAAATTATAAGGTTCTTTTTCTTCAGGGGGGCGCGTCCACTCAGTTTGCGATGGTTGCCGAAAATCTTGGAATCGGAACCGGGAAGGCGGCTTACATTGAAACCGGGGTTTGGGCAAAAAAGGCTGCCGCGGAGGCAAAAAAACTTGGACTTGAGGTGGACGTTATCGCTTCGTCAAAAGACAGGGGCTATTCTTATATTCCGAATGTTTCCAAAATTGCAGGCGACTACGATTACGCCTACATCTGCATGAACAACACAATCATGGGAACGCATTACGAATACATTCCCGAAACCGGAAAAATCCCGCTTGTGGCGGATATTTCTTCGTGCGTTCTTTCCGAGCCTTTGGATGTCTCGAAATTCGGAGTTCTTTTTGCGGGCGCGCAGAAAAACTTGGCTCCGGCGGGTGTGACGCTTGTCATAATCCGGGACGATTTGATTCCGGAAAATCCTCGGGCGGGAACTCCCACGATGTTGTCGTACAAAACACATTCAGATGCGGAATCCATGTACAACACTCCGCCGTGTTATACGATTTACGTTCTTGGAAAAGTTCTGCACTGGATTGAAAAAATGGGCGGTGCGGAAGGAATGTTAAAACGAAATCGTGAAAAGGCGGATTTTCTTTTTGATTTTCTTGATTCAAGCGATTTTTATAGAGCGACTGCGGAAAAGGGAAGCCGTTCCCTCATGAATGTTCCTTTTTTGACAAAATATTCTAAAGAAAATGCGGACGAAGCAGCTCTTTCTAAAGAAAAGGAAATAAACGAAAAATTCGTAAAGGAAGCTGCACAGGCGGGGCTTGTGAATCTAAAAGGCCACAGGCTTGTTGGCGGAATGCGCGCTTCAATATATAACGCCATGCCTTTGGACGGAGTAAAAGCGTTGGTGGATTTTATGAAAAAATTCGCAAAAGAAAACGCATAACGGAGGAAAAATGTACAAGATTCAGACACTTAATAAAATCGCGACGGTCGGATTAAATCATCTTGAGCGGGACAGTTATGAAATTGCTTCGGAAATAAAAAATCCCGACGCAATTTTGGTTCGTTCTGCGGATATGCACGGAATGGAAATTCCTGAAAGCGTAAAGGCGGTTGCACGCGCCGGCGCGGGAACCAACAACATTCCGATTCCGGCGCTCACGGAAAAAGGTGTTGTTGTTTTTAATACGCCCGGAGCGAACGCAAATGCCGTAAAAGAACTTGTGGTTCTTGGACTTTTGCTTTCAAGCCGTCCTGTTGTGTATGCCGCTCAGTGGTCTAACGAACTTCGCGGAAAAGGCGACGAAATCCCCGATCTTGCCGAAAAAGGAAAATCGCAATTTTCCGGCCCTGAGCTGAAAGGGAAAACCTTGGGCGTTATCGGGCTTGGTGCGATTGGCGCAATGGTTTCAAATACGGCAATTCAGCTCGGAATGAACGTAATCGGTTACGACCCGTTTCTTTCGGTAAAATCCGCATGGTCTTTGGATAGGAACGTAAAACATTCTGAAACTTTGGAAGGAATTTACAAAAATGCGGATTATATTACGCTCCATGTTCCGCAAACTGACGAAACAAAGGGAATGATAAACGCTCAGTCAATAAGGCAGATGAAAAACGGAGTCAGAATCCTGAATCTTGCTCGCGGCGGGCTCGTGAACAACACGGACGTTCTTGAAGCCGTGAAGGACGGAAAAATCGCTTGCATGGTTACGGATTTTGCGGCGGAAGAATTGCTCAACCAAAAGAACATAATCGTTCTGCCTCACCTTGGCGCTTCTACGCCGGAAGCCGAGGAAAATTGTGCGTGCATGGCGGCGGAGCAGCTGAAAGATTTTCTTGAAAACGGACTTATCGTAAATTCCGTGAATTTCCCGAAGACTTTTACCGAAAATCCTATTCCTTCGGGCGGAACGCGGCTTTGCATAAGCCATAAAAATATTCCGGACATAATTTCCAAATTCACTAAAATACTTGGCGAGGCAAAACTGAACATTGCCGGCATGATAAATCAGGCGCGCGGAGACATTGCCTACAACTTAATCGATGTGGACGGCGAAGTTCCGAAAGATATAATCGAAAAACTTGCCGCCTGCGACACGGTTACAAGGGTTCGGGCAATAGCCGACTGATTCTGCCAGGGCTTTTATTTCTTTTCGGATTTTGTGTGAATCGGAAAGAAAAAAAGCCCATTTTTTATTATTTGTGTTATATTAAAATCATGCCGCAAATGTTTTCGGAACAGGGTTCGGAGACAGGTTTTTCGAACGAAGTTGAAATTTTTCTTCCCCCTGAATGTATTGTTGTGATGTATAACGACGATTTTACCACGATGGATTTTGTAGTGAAAACTCTTGTCCGAATATTTGACAAGACGGAGGTGGAAGCAAATTCCCTGATGCACAAGATTCATGACGAAGGTTCGGGGGTTGTAGGAATCTACACTTACGACATCGCTGTAACAAAGGCGGGGCTTGCCGTCTCGTCCGCCAAAAAAAGCGGCTATCCCCTTAGGGTTGAGGTAAAAAGACAATGAAATTGACTCCTTTTTTGGGAAAAATTCTTACGGAAGCCATGCTTTACGCACGGAATTTCAAACATTCCATCCTTACGCCTGAACATCTTCTTTTTGCGGCTCTTCATACGAATATCGTAAAGGACATAATTGCAGAAAGCGGTGCTGATCCGGATATGCTTGAGCGGAACATAAAATCGTTCCTTACAAGCAAAGTGCCGATACAAAAGGTCGATGATGTCGGAGTTACGCCTGCGGAATCGGCGGGTTTTCAGTCCGTGATGAGCAGGGCTGTTTTGCGGTGCGTAGAATGCGACAGAACTGTTGTTGACATCACGGATATTCTTGTCAGTATGTATGACGAAAAAAAGAATTACTGTTCGTATTACATGAGCCTGAACGGCATAAACCGCCCGAATCTTTTGGAGGCGATTTCAAAGGCGGAACCTTATCTTAAAGGCGAGGCGCACGGAGATTCTTCATTTGAGGACGATTCGGGGTTTTCGTCAAAAAAATCTGGAAAAAGCGCACTTTCCCGTTTTTGCGTTGATATGACAAAAGCTGCCAAAAACGGCGAGTTCGACGCTTTAATCGGGCGGGAAGACGAAATCGAGCGCACAATACAAATTTTATGCCGCCGCGTAAAAAACAATCCGCTGCACGTTGGCGAAGCCGGCGTTGGAAAAACAGCCGTCACACAAGGACTTGCGCAGCGCATTGTCGATAAGCGAGTTCCCAAGGAACTTGCAGAATCTTCCGTGTATTCTTTGGATATGGGCTTACTTTTGGCAGGTTCCAAATTCCGCGGAGATTTTGAGGAACGTCTTCATGCGGTAATCGATGAAATGGTCTCATTAAAAAACGCGATACTTTTTATCGACGAGATTCATATGATTATGGGCGCAGGAACGAACGGAAACTCGAACATGGATGCCGCAAATTTGTTAAAGCCCATACTTTCAACCGGAAAATTGCGGGTTATCGGTTCAACAACATTTGAAGAATATTCAAAGCATTTTGAAAAAGACAGGGCGCTTTCCAGGCGCTTTCAGAAAGTCGATATTCTTGAGCCGACCCGCGACGAGGCTGTAAGAATTGTGGAAGGGCTTTTGCCAAAATACGAAAAATTCCACAACGTCCGCTACAACAAATCTGCGGTAGAATCTGCGGTGGAACTTTCGGTTCAGTATCTTTCGGATAGGCGGCTCCCGGACAAAGCCATAGACGTGATTGACGAAGCGGGTGCTCTTGTAAAAATAAAGGCGAGCGGCGGATTTGAAGGAACGCCTCCGATAAAGATTTCCAACATTCCGCTTGCGGCTTTGGCAAACGGCGAGGACGAGTTTAATCCTTTAGACCTTTTCGGCGGATATTCGCAAAAACCTGACGGACAGAATCTTGGAACGCAGGGAGCGGCGATTCATGAAATTTCTGAAATCGAAAAGAAAAAGCCGCTTGTAACTACGGCGATTATCCGCAAAGTTATTTCAAAAATGGCTCATGTTCCTGTTGAAAATGTTACCGGCGGCGAAAAATCCCAATTAAAAGATTTGGAAACGGAACTTGAAAGTCAGATTTTCGGACAGAGCCAAGCCGTAAAAGCGGTTGTAAAAGCGGTTAAAAAGGCGCGTGCAGGATTAAAAAATCCTGAAAAACCGGAAGCCGTTTTTCTTTTTGCAGGCCCTACGGGAGTGGGAAAAACGGAGCTTGCCCGTACGCTCAGCCGTCTTCTTTCGGAGCCGCTTTTGCGCTTTGACATGAGCGAATATCAGGAAAAGCACACTGTAAGCCGCCTGCTGGGAGCGCCTGCCGGTTACATCGGTTATGAAGAAGGCGGAATTCTTACGGATTCTGTTCGGAAAAATCCGCATTCCGTGATTCTGTTTGACGAAATCGAAAAAGCTCACGGCGACATATATAATGTGTTCCTTCAGATGATGGATTACGGATTTTTAACGGATAACCAGGGGCGCAAGGCTGATTTCAGGAATTGCATAATCATAATGACAAGCAATGCGGGCGCAAGGGATATGGAAAAATCTCCGGTTGGTTTTGCAGGCTCGGCTGAAAACGATTTTTTTGGAGATTCGGCGACAATCAAAAAAGCGGTTGAACAAGAATTTTCTCCTGAGTTCAGAAACCGCCTTGATTCGGTAATTCCTTTTGCTCATCTGAATCGGGAAATCATACTCAAAGTCGTAAAAAAAGAAACTGAAATAGTTGCGTCCCGTTTGCTGGCTAAAAAGGTACGGCTGCAAGTTACGGATGAATGCTTGGATTTTTTAGCTCAGCAGGGATATTCCAGAGAGTACGGGGCAAGGAACGTGGCGCGAACCGTTGAAGAATTGATTGCCGTTCCGCTGGTTGACGAAGTGCTTTTCGGCAGACTCAGCAAAGGCGGCAGAGTTACGGCAGAAATCCGCGACGGAAAGGTTTTGTTCCTGTTCGGGGAAGAGCCGCAGATTTTGGATTATAAAGAAAAATTTGCCGCCGTCGAAATGGACTGAAAGCATTCTGCTCATTTTTTAGAAGAATTTCCCGTTCGGCATTGAATTTTGCATTCCGCATTTCACTGCATTCTGCGTTTCACAGGATTATATCGATTGAAACTCAAAAAAAAATAAACTAATATAAACGCATGAACGCAATCATAACCGTAGTCGGAAGCGACAAAGTTGGAATAATCGCAAGTGTAAGCAATTACCTTGCACAGCACAAAATAAATATCGAGGACATTACGCAGACAATTCTTTCCGGGAATTTTGTGATGATGATGATAGTAAATTTCGAAGGCGCGGATATTTCTATAGACGAATTCCGCGTGCAAATGGCAAAAAAAGCCCAAGAAATGTCTGTAGAAATCAACATAATGAACGAAAAAGTCTTCAGCGCAATGCATCGGGTTTGATTTCTGTGCGGTGCGTGCACTTTTAAGGATTTTTATACGGCGCAAAATAATCGGAGGATGTCTTACAAGTTCGTAGTTTTAAGGCAGCTCTCCGAGTTTTAAATAAGTTTTGTTCAGCTTTTTATTGTCCCGCCGGACAAAATGCCGCTTGAATGCAAAGCGTTTTTCGTTCCCTGATAGAACTTTATTCAAAGAGATGATAAACTTTCCGCAATCATTCATTGGAGGATTTGTAATGAAGAAACTTTTTATTGTTCTTGCCGCACTGACACTTGGTGCAGTGAACTGTTTTGCCGCAGATCCGGCATTCGGCATATGGAAGAGCATTGACGATCAGACGGGAAAAGTTACCGGCGTATGGCGGATTTATGAGCAGGACGGACAGCTTTTTGGAACAATCGCAGCGGTTGTCAATAAGCCGCAGGACGTCATCGCTTCGGCTTGCAAGCCTACTTACAAGAATTTTCCTGTGGCGGGAGCTGTAAATCAGATGCGGACAGTCGGAACTCCCTGGATTTACAATATGCAGAAGGAATCCGAGGGAAACTGGAAAGGCGGAACAATCGTGAATCCGAAAGACGGAAAAATGTACGGTTGCGTAATTAAATATCTTGAGCCGGGCGAAAAGAACAAAAAATATGTGGCAAAAACCCCGACTCTTGCGATGGCAGGAACGGTCGGACCGATTCAGGTGTTCCAGTATTGGGTAAAAGCCACCGAAGCGGATATTGCCGAAGTTCAGGCTGAGTTCCCCGCAAAAGGAAACTGATTTTTGCTAAAAAGACTGTCGGCGGTTTGCGCGTCCGATGGTCTTTTTTATTTTAAAATGTATAATAAGCCATGGGTCGCGAAATTGAAGTAAAAATCCCGCTCTCGCAAAATGAATTTATGAAAATCATGGCGTGGATTCTTGGCGGCAAAAAGAATCCCGCTCTTTTATTCAAAAATCCGGAAATAGTTTTTAAAACCGACGAATACTATTCTCAATTTGAAGATATGAAATCTCGCCTGGAAAACGAGCCCCGCGTAATCAGGCTGCGGACGCAAACAAATATGCAGAATTTTTCTGAATTTGCCGGGGAAAAAAGTTTTGAGGAAATCCGCAGCTGGCTTTTTTCAAAAAGAAAGCAAAATCCTGAGAATGCAAAATCGTTTTTTGCCGTAAAAACAAAACAAATTCAAAACGGAATTGAATTTAACGAGGAAAACGAAACTTTTGTCGAAAATCCCGATGTGCTTAGACAATTTTTTGCTCGGACAAACTTCCGAAACTGGTTCCGTAAAGAAAAAATTGCGGTTGGAACTCAATGCGTTGCGATGGCGGCGGAAAACGGCGCACTCCTTGTTCCTGAGGGCGTTTGCGGGGTAAGCGGAGAAAATGCCGTTTCTGAAAACGCAAAAAACGCCGCGGACAAAAATTCTGTTCCCGCTGCCGATTCCGCTTTTGCAAATGAATCTTGCGGGGCGAAAAGTATTCCCGTTCCGGGCGGCTTACCGGCTTTCGAAAATCCCGTCGACTCTTCGAAGGATTTATCTGTCAGTGAAAATTCCGTTTCTTCAGCAAAGTCGTCCTACAGCACTCCTTATTCCACCCGCATTTTTCAAGATTCCAATGCACAAAATATTCGTCCGCTTGAGTTCCATCTTGAGTTGGAACTTGTGAACGGGCTTCCGTATGTTGAAATCGAGTACACAAAAGAAACCGAGAGCGCCGATGTAATCCGGAATGCGCTGGACAATCTTATAGAATTGCTCTCGCTCGAAAAATCAAAAAAGGATTCCCGCTCGTGGGTTCAAATAATTCAAAATGCTTGATATTACGATTCTTTGCAAAGTGGTTGATAATTTCGGCGACATCGGAGTTGTCTGGCGGCTTGTAAAAGCGATAAAAAATCTTGTGCCAAAATTTCCGGTGCCGGAAATAAAAATAAGGCTCATTGTCGACGACCTGAATGTTTTTTCAAAACTCGTTCCCGATGTTGTTCCGCAAAAAAAGCGCCAAACCTGTTTTGGAATAGAAATTTTCAAATGGGACGAAAATTCGCTTTGCCTTAGCGAGTTCAGAAAGTCGCCGCCTGCGGTTATCCTGGAATGTTTTCAATGCGGCCGCCCGGATTGGCTTGAAACGCTCCTTTTTGACGAAAAACTTCCTACAATCACCGACATAATCATGCTGGATTACCTTACCGCCGAAGATTACGCCGAAACTTTTCACAAGCTCAAAAGTCTTACCCGAAGTGCGCGCGTGCAAAAAGTCAATTTTATGATGGGATTCACTCCAAAAACAGGCGGACTTATTATTGACGAACCGTTTTTCAATACTTTTTTTTCATCAGGAGGGGAAGATTCTTTTAAGAATCTCCCCCTGGGCTCAGCCGCAGAACTTCCGCTCTGCAAAAGTTCCGCGTCTTCGCCTACCCCCTCTATCAGGGTGGGCTTCTCGCCCCCCCCGCAACGCCCCCCCCGTTCCTCCTCCAATAAAAAATTATTCGAGACGATTTTTTTTGCATATCCGCGGGATTGCCGTCCGATAATTCGTGCGTTTCAAAATCTGAACGAAAAACTCGGCGGAACGCTTATCGTGAATCTTGCACAAGAAAAGGGCGGCGCTTTTCAAAACGCCTACGAAAACGAACTGCAAAAAAATGAAAACCGCAAAATGTTCCGCCTTAAAAAACTGGAATTTCTTGCGCAAAACGATTGGGATGCGCTGCTTTCCGGCTGCGATTTGCTTTTTGTGCGCGGTGAAGACAGTCTTAGCCGCGCCGCCCTTTGCGGCTGCCCTTTTGTTTGGCACGCCTATCCTCAAAGCGAAGAATATCAACTTGTGAAAGTCCGTGCGCTTTTGGAACGGCTTGGGCGTCATTTCCAAAAAAATGATTTTGCAATCGTGGAAAAATGCTGGATTCTTTACAATCAAAGCGCCGCGGATTCCGGCGAATTGGAAAATGCGCTTACGGATTTTTTTGCAAATTACGAAAAACTGAAGTTCGGATTCAAAGATTTTTCGGCATCGCTTTTTGAGAACGGCGATTTTGCTTCAAATCTTGTGGATTTCATTCTTGAACGTCAAAAGGTTTTTGCAAACGGCGGATTTTCAGATTTTTGCGAATAATTAAAAACGCTTAAACAAATTTGATATTTGATAATCCGCAAATCTATGATTCGAAAAATCGTTTTGTTTTGACAAAATCTGCTTCGTTTCAGGTTTTTATCGTTTTAACCAGCCCATTTTTACGGCGTTTTCGATATTTTTTTCAATCCAATCCCACATAGCAGGAACGGTTTCTTTTGCGATTCCGATTCTTTTTAGAACGTCGTCAACGCTCGGCTTTCCTTCGAGCCAAGTGTGCCCGTAGGTTAAAGTGTTGTGTAAAAACGGTTGCAGTCTGTCCATCGTTGCCGCATATTTTGAATCGGGCGTATCCATTCTGTCGAATTCTTCCCATAAAGAACGGATTTCCGCCGCAATTCCGTCCGGAATCTGACTGAAAAGTTTGTCCGCCGCCTTGCGCTCTCGTTCTTCTTTGTCTTTGTTTCCTTCGCTGTCAAAAGCGAACGTGTCGCCCGCATAGATTTCAACCAAATCGTGGATTATGCACATTTTTATTGCGCGTTCCACGTTTGTGTCCTTTGGTGCATAATCTTTAAACAGAAGCGCCATCAGCGCAATGTGCCACGAATGCTCGGCATCGTTTTCACGCCGGCTTCCGTCTATTAAAAGTGTATGCCGCATGATTCCTGTCATTTTGTCAACAAGGGCGGTAAAACGCAAAAGTTGGTCGATTTCCACATTTCCGCACGGAATAAAAGATTCTAAAGACATACTGAAATGTTATACCGAATTTTGAGGCGTGTATATGTTTATTTTTCAGATTTTTTAATCAATCCGCATGAATAAAGCGGCTTTGCCTGCACAATTTTATTCATTTTCCGGCGAGAGTTTGAGTTTTATCAAAAATTCTTCTACAGGCGGAATTTAAATTGTATTTAAAAACGGTTTTAAAGAATCTTCCTAAATTACAGAACTTGAAAAATTTCATTTTTTTGCCGAAAGATTTTTCTTTTTACGGAAAATATTCATTTTTTCTGATTGTGTGATATAATTAATTCCGTTGTTAGCCGATAAAGTTTGTATAAGAACAATATCAAAATAATTTAAGATTAATATAAAAATACGTGTTCGTTTATTGTTCGTCTTTCAGTTCATTTATCAATGCCGGAATTTCATAAATCGAGTCGATGTGAAGCGTCCTTCCGGGATGTGGCGGCGTTTCTTTGCAGGCAGAAGATGCGTCTTTGCTAAGATGATGCCCCGGATTTTTCCCGACCTGAACTGCAGTTCCGCCCAACGCCATGTATCCGTCCGTGTATTTTACAAGGTCATCGATGAACAGGGTGTCGTCGATTGTTCCGTTGCAGACGGCAAGCGCATTTTTGAATGCCTTTGGATACGGCTTTCCTTTTAGTTCCGAAAATCTTATGTCGCATATGTGGTCAAAAAGATTTTTTACGTTCAGTTTTTCAAGAACCCGTTCCGCATGCTCAAGCGGTGCGTTTGTAAGAAGAATTTTCGGAATGTCTATGGATTCAAGAAAAGGACGCAACTTAGGGTCGGGCGTAAGTTCGTCGGCTTCATCATCCGGGTGAACAGTGGCAAAAAAATCTTCGATATCATTAAGCCCTTCCGACATCAGCCATTCCAACGTTGTAGAAAAATTTCCTATGTTCTTTTTGCGAAGTTCAAGTCCCTGTTCGTAATTCACGCCAAAAAAATCCGCTACATATTGCAGCATCCGCCTTGTGATTCCGGCGTTCATTTTGCCTGTTCCGGGATAAAGCGTGTCGTCCATGTCAAATATCAAATGCTCTATTTTCATTCTTTCATTATAGAAGAAAAATTGTAATCTTTCCATTTTTCCGGATGCGCTATCGAATTTTTTCTACAATTGACAGGTACAATAGTGAAATTTATAATAAGCGGACCGAAAGTTTATGGCTTATGGCGGATTTAGTTTGCCCGCCGAAAAACTAAATATCGAGGACATTATGGGAATTCCGTTAATAGAAGCATATGGGCATTACATGAAGGAAATGATTAAGATTTCCAAAGCTCCTGACAAAATCGATGAAACTAACATATATCAGGAATCTAATCCTGCTCTTCTTGAATACTGTTTCAAAATGATGGACGAGACGCTCCGCAAGGATTCGTGTCTTGGGAACATCGAAAACTGGAAGGCTTTTTACGATGCTGTCACAAAAGAGGGAAAATCCGGCGTAATAATGATGGAGCATTTTACAAACATCGATTTGCCGTCCGTGATATATCTTTTGGATAAGCACGGCGAAGATTGGTCAAAAGATTTTGCAAAAAGAATCGTGGCAATCGCCGGAATGAAATTGAATGAAGCGAATCCGGCTGTCCGTTGCTGGACGGAGGCGTTTACACGGGTTGTAATTTATCCTACAAGGAGTTTGGACAAGGTTGAAAACAGCGACGTTTCCGAAGAGCAAATAAAAGCTGAGGCTCAGAAGGCAAAGAAAATCAATTTTGCGGCAATGCGCCAAATGGATAGTTGTAAACGTAAAGGTCAAATCATACTTGTTTTTCCTAGCGGTACACGTTATCGTCCGGGGCATCCCGAAACTAAACGAGGGCTTCGCGAAATTGACAGTTATCTTCGCCTTTTTGACGTGATGATTTTGGTTTCGAACAACGGAAACTGCCTTAGGATAAACATGGAAAAGCCCGACGATATGCTTGCCGATTTGGTTGAACACGACAAACTTGTTCTTACCGCAAGTCCGGTTATCGAATGCAGAAAATTCAGGGACGAGGTGCTGGCGGCGCTTCCGGAGCAGGAATCAGACCCCAAGCAGAAGACTGTGGATAAAGTGATGGAAATTCTTGAAGCCCAGCACGAAAAAGCGGAGGCTGGTCGCCTGGCCTGACGGCGGCTGTAGGCGCAAACTTGTAGACGATTTTTTATTGAAAGCGAAACACCCGTCCCGCCTCGGAATCACGGCAGGACGGGTGCATTTTTTTATTAGAACTTGTAGATTACGCCCACACCGACTTGTGTCTTTAATACTACGTTGCTGTACTTGAGTCCTAGGCTCTCAGCGAATTTCTTTGCTGTTTTCACGTCGTCAGTCATGTTCATCTGAACGCCGAAGAGAGCCTGCGGTCGTATGCAGAGTTTTCCGTCAAGTGCTACGGGGATGTCCGCACCGAGTCCGATGTCGAACCAGTACCTGTTCATGCCTTTCTTTTGTTCAGCGGTGAGTTCCATTTTCTTTCCGTCAGCCTTTGCAGCAATCGCAAAGTCAAAGTCGAAACCTACGATTGGGTAGATTTTTGCGTTTCCTGCGGAGAACGGATATTTTCCCATTATTCCGAGGTTAAGGAACGTGGCTTGCTGGTTGAGTTCAGTAGTTACGCCGGTTGTCTTGTTTTTAATTTTGACCTTTCCGACTGTGCCGTCCACTCCGAACGATACTGCGGCGTACTGAGCGTCAAAAAACGCCTTGAATCCGAGGGCATGCATTTCTGTGCTTCCACTGTTGTTACCCATTTTTGTAAATCCCGGAACGTAGTTGTATTCGAAAATGCCTCCTACTCCCATGTCCAAAGCGAACGCTCCGCTTGCCAGAATGCATACGGATAGAACAATCATTGCTATCTTTTTCATAAAAAAATCTCCTTGTTTGTCTTTCCCGGCGGATTCCGAATGCTGCATTTTAATAAGCGCGCTAAGATAGACCCCTCGATTATCCCCCCCCCCCCCCCCC
>CALHVG010000018.1 GCA_938039145.1 uncultured Treponema sp. | reverse complement strand
AACTGTTCTGAATCATATTTTATACCGATTTTCCATAAGGAAAATCGGGTGGCGGCGGGCAAGGAATAAAAGACTGTAAGACCCGTTTTCCCGCCGCCATCCTTCGGGCGAGGGAAACTCTCCCTCCGAGTGAAGGGAGCCTCTTCCTCCGAACGTGTGAATGTCCTTCACCCGAACGAGTAAACATCATTCATCCGCTTTGGTGTGAGATAGCCACTCGCTTGGATGTGATATGCCCACCCGTTCGAGTGGCACTATCACATCAGCTCGGTATCACCCTTTCACCCGCTCTAGCGGGGCTATCACACCCGTACAAATCGGGCTTATGCACCCGTTCAAGCCGGGCGGCGGTGAGAACAGGGTTTATAGACTTTTATGCTTCTGCCGCCGCCCCCGGTTTTTCTGAACGGAAAACCGGTATAAACCATTTTTCAACGACAAAAGGGTACCACCCTTTGGAAACCCCTGTTTTTCTTGCAAGGGAACCGGTATAACCCAGCCAGCAATAATTGGGCTTTGCCCAATTATTGAGACGGGCATACAGCCAATAATCAAATTAACGACTCCTTTAATATGCCCGTCCGTCCGCCCTCCGATATTTCAGCCTTTTTGCACAATCAATTTTCAGTCTATTTACCCTCTGGGGGCTTTGTACGGGTCTATTGGCATACCGTTTTGGAACACCATGAACTTTATAGAGGTCTCGTTTTTTCCTGTTGTGCCCAGTTCCGTTCCGGCTGTAACGTAGTCGCCTTTTTTGCACGAAACTTTTCCCAGTCCTGAATATGAATATATCAGTCCTGTTTTTGACTGAACGAACACAACTTCTCCGAATCCGCGGTAAAGTCCCGTATACATCACCGTGCCTTCCCGTACAGCTTTTACAGGCTCAAGAGGTTTTCCGGTAAGAAGAACGCCGCTCACTTTTCCGCTCACCTTTTTTAAAAGAGGATTTGAAAGCGGCCATGTAACGCCGGAAGGTGCGACGGCTACAGGCTGGGCAGGTTTCACTTGAGCGACGCCTGGATTTTCTTTTTCTGAACTTTTCGACGGTTTTGCGTTTCCGCTTGCGACCGCCGTATTTTTGGGAGCCACCGGAGAAGCGTCCCCGTAAACTTTTATGCGCTCTCCGACTTTTATCGTGGAATTCGGCTCAAGGGAATTCAGCGAAAGGAGTTCCGCAAGACTTATTCCGAATTTCCTTGAGATTCCGTAAAGGGTGTCTCCCTTCTGCACTTCGTATGTCTTTACCTTAGCCGTTCCTGTTCCGGAAGAAGATTTCGTCCCTTTATCGCCCGATGAAAGAGCCGCCGCATTTCTTATGTCGGCATTCGGAATCAAAAGTTTTGTGCCTTCCTTCAGCACATCGCTTTCGGAAAGATTGTTGGCTGTCCTCAGTTCGGGAACTGTAATCTGGTATTTTCTGCTTATAGAATAAAGAGTGTCGCCTTTTTTCACGGTGTATGAGGAATCGGCAAAAAGAAAGTGCGCAGAAAAAAACAGCGCCGCAATCACAAAAATCGATTGGATTTTCTTTCCAAGGCTCATATGGTCTTTCATGGCTAGATTATCGGCAGGAAAAGACCTTTTATTTACACGCTTGAACGGGAAAATCAGCCGGCTATGTCCCTAAAAAGTTTTCCTGCGTCAACGCCGTTTATAAGTTCGCCCGGAACGTAATGCTCGAGCATGCCTTTCCTTCCCAACTCCAGATGTTCCGACGTTATCCCGTGCCTTATGGAACTGTCGGCCTCCATGAGCGCAGAAAGATGGTCGGCCACACGGACAAGCCGTCCGTCCACAGGAAAATATTTTTTGTCGTTGTATTTTTCGTTCAGTTCCTCGTAAGTTACGTGCTTTACTTTTCCGTCCGAATCCAGGATTCTGTTTGAAAATTCATCGGAAGTATAATACATCAGGTCGTTGGAAAAATAACTTTCCATTAGCGGAAGAAGCTCATTCGCAACTATGCGATCCTCAATTTTTTTCACTATGTTCGGAAGTCCGTCGGTCGCAGTCTTTACAGGCGAGATGATGTCCCTTGTAACAGCCTCAGGAAGATCATGGAATAGGGCGCAAAAATAATTGTTCACCACACGAAAATCGCACATCTCATTTTTTCCCGAACGGCACAAAAGCAATGTGATTATGGCGACAAAAAAGCAATGTCCAAGCACGGTAGTTTCCGGAATTCTTGGGGTCTGGTTCCACCTTACCTGAAACCTTAGCTGCTCGATTTTAAGGATAAACTCAAAGGAACGCGGCTCGTTTAACAAAAGGCGAACGCCCGAAAGATCCGTAAACGAGTTTAATTCCGCCTGAAGTTCCCTACGGATTTTCTCGTACCTCATAGGTTCGTTCACCACGCTGAGCATGGAAAGTTCCCGCATTGAAGCATATTTATGCGCCGCAGAAAAAATCCGCTCCGAAAGTTTTTTGTTTTCGGGCAAGGCTCTTTTCCCGGATTTATGCTCAATGTAAAGCGAAAATTTTTCGAACAAGTCGCTGTCCGAAAGCATGGGTTCGTATTGGTTCAGCACCCACTCGTTCAACCTCATGTATTCGTCGGGATATTCTTTTTGGAGCATCGACTGAACGGGCGCTTTTATGTCGCACAACGCAATTTTACGCAAAAGTTCAAAAAGCGAGGCGTGTATTATCCATGTCCAGTCAACGTACCTGCCTTCCGCTTCCTCTGCCTTTCCGATTATGTAAGAAAGCACCATTTTTTCGCCGGCTTTGTCCATCTCAACAATGTCAAAAGGACGAACCAAATCCGTCCACCTTTGAATAGAAAACGCCTCGAAAATTTTATACGCAAATTTTTTGTCAAGCATGATTCCAGGCACCCGCTACCTTGAAGAACCCGATTTCTGGTCGGCGTTCATCTTGTCCTTCCAAACAAGAGCCTTTTTCTTTATTTCTTCCGCGGTTTTTACGTCCCTTAGAACAAGAGCCAGTTTGTGGCGCGCAAGAAGGAATTTTATGCCGTTCCGCATATCATCTATACGCCTTGTTGAAAGTTCGTATTTGTCCCGGTATTCGGCTGCGCTTGTTTCAAGCAGCTTGATTATCATCCTCATGTAAAGAACCGTGGTCTCGTAAGTGTCGCAGCTCGGGTCTTTGTAGTCTTTTTCAGCCTTGCGCATATCCACATAGTTTTTAGCAACTACCGCAAAACGTCCTTTCAGTTCCACGAACGACCACTTCCATTTGCTGTTGTCTCCGAACGCCTCTTCAAGCATATTTATGGAAAGACCGAGTTTACGAACAAGGTAGTAGCGTTTTTCAACGGGGATTTCCTGTATTTTTTCGTAGCATTTGCTCAAATCCGAATACGGAATGTCTATGGTGTTCGTAACTATGTCTTCAAGATAGATTATCGCCTTGTAGATAATTTTTCTTGCGTCGTTCAAAGCGTCGTTGTTTTTGACCCCAATAAGTTTAAGCGAAAGTTCGTTCTGTGCCATGTACAGCGTGGAAATAAAAATCATGCTTTCGCACAGCTCTATTTTCTTGTATGGGGTCATAGGATCTTTTGAACTAAGCGAACTTAAAACCGACTTTTCCTGCGCCAACAAGACGGCTATCTTTGACTGATACGGTTTTATCGCCTCGGCAAGTTCCAGTCTGCTTTCTTCGGAAATTTTCGCCATATTTTCATTCCTCTCTGTTCTTTCTACATCGAACCCGAATATTTTTCGAGCATAGCTCTTGCGTGTTCAAGGGATTCAGGGCTTTCCGCATCACCTGAAAGCATTCGGGCAATCTCGTGAACCCTTCCCTCGCCCTTCACAGGCTCAACTGAAGATTCGGTTTTTCCTTCAGTAACCGCCTTCCTGATTCTTATCTGATTATCGGCATAAACCGCGATGCTGGCTAGGTGGGTTATACAGAAAATCTGCTTGTTCATGGAAAGTTTTCTCAAATGTTCCCCAACCTGAACCGCGACTTCCCCTCCGATTCCGGTGTCTATCTCGTCAAAGACCATAGTCCCCACAGGGTCGTTCTTAGAAAATATCGTCTTCAGCGCAAGCATCACACGGCTCAACTCGCCGCCGCTTGCGATTTTTGCCAGCGGCTGAAGCGGAGAGCCTTGGTTTGCACTTATAAGAAATTCTACGTCATCCATCCCGTACGGACCGCATTTCTGCTCAACATCGTTTCCGCTTTTTTCTATAAGGCTTACTCCAAAACGAGTGCCTTTCATTCCAAGTTTGTCAAGGATTTCTGCGACCTCGCCTGAAAGAGAATCGGCGACCGCCTTCCTTTTTTTAGATATTTCCTTTGCGGCGATGTACACCTGCTTTTCAAGAATCTTTTTTTCCGCTTCCAAAGCGTCTTTGTTTTCAGTGCCTTTTTCCAAATTTTCAAGCTGCCTTTTTGCGTCCTCAAGATAGTCGAAAACTTCACTCAACGGAGCGGAAGAAGAACTTGCGTATTTTTTTTTCAGGTTATATATCAATGAAAGGCGTTCCTGCACTTCGGAAAGATGAGCCGGATCGTATATAAGTCGTTCGGAATATGAAGAAAATTCTTCAGCGATATCGGAAATCTCATAAAAAGACGACTCAAGCCTTGAGTCAAGCGAAGCAAGGCTTTTGTCAAGATTCGAGGCGTAGGCGCTTTCCTTTCTTGCCTTTTTCAGAAGAGAAATAACTCCGCCGTCATCTCCGTCAAGCACGGTCGTTATAGAATCCACGGCAGAATAAAGTTTTTCGTATGAAGAAAGACGGCTTTCCTCTTCCTCCAGTCTCTCATCCTCGCCTGCCTGAAGCCTTGCCTCCGAAATTTCTTTCACCGCAAAACCGTATATTTCGAGTTTGCGCTCCCTGTCAACAGCGGAATTTTCAAGCCGCTCGAGATTTTTTCTGGTTTCTACAAGGCGCGTATAAAGTTCCGTGAATTTTTCAACATCAGAAACAATGCCCGCCCTTGAATCCAAGAATTTTCTGTGTTCGGAAACTTTCATCAACGACTGATGCTGGTGCTGACCGTGAATATCCACCAAAAAAGACGAAAAATCCGCAAGGTCGCTTCTGGTAACAGCCGAATTTCCTATGAACGCCCCAGTTTTTCCGTTGCTACGAATAAAACGGCGCAAAAGAATACGCCTTTCTTCCATTTCAATGCCGTGTTCTTCAAGCCAGTCTTCGGCATCCTTGGAAACGTTTTCTTCAATAAAAAACGAACCGCTTACGCTCGCTTCAGCGCAACCCGAACGTATCTGAGAAACGTCCGCCTTTCCTCCGAGCAAAAACGAAAGCGCCCCGATAAGAATGGATTTTCCGGCTCCAGTCTCACCGGAAAGAACAGTAAATCCATTTTCGAATTCTATATTTTCCGATGCGATTATCGCAAAATCCTTTATGGAAAGATTTTCAAGCATGAGGACCTCCCGACCAGTTCAATTTTGAGCGAAGTGCATCGTAAAATCCTTCGGTAGAGCCCCCCACAAGCCTGAATCTGTCGGAAATTCGGCGGACTTTTACCACGTCGCCTTCCCTAAGATCGAACGGATGCTGCCCGTCCACGATTATTATCACATTGCTTTGGCGAGAAGGAAGAACACGCACCCTAAGTTCCCCTTTCGGACTTAATACGAGCGGGCGAGCAGACAGTGAAAAAGAATTTATCGGAGTAAGCACAAACGCATCCATTTCAGGATCGATTATAGGCCCTCCTGCGGAAGCCGAATACGCCGTAGAACCCGTGGCTGTGCTTACGATAACGCCATCGGACTTGAAACGTCCGAGCGGAATCGCGTTATATGTAACCTCAAGACTGATTGTACTTGCCGCAGACTTTGCGCATATCACAACATCATTCAAACCGCTTGAAGAAAACTGCCTCTTTTCGTCTCCCGTAAGAAGAGCCGCCTGAAGCATGCTCCGCTCTTCCACTATGGATTTTCCGTCAAGAAATCTATCCAGTTCTGATTTCCATTCGTCTTTCTGGACACTTGCTATAAATCCGAATTCGCCGAAATTCACGGCAAACACAGGGATTTTTTTTGAAACGCAGCCCCTTGCGGCAAAAAGAACCGTTCCGTCGCCGCCCAAAGTTACAACAAAATCCACTCCCAAAAACGGGTCGTCCTCCGAAAAGCCGTCAAAACTGTAGAAAGACGAAAATATTCCTTTGGTAGACAAATATTCGGAAATCATCTTTCCGTAAGTTTGAGAATCTTTTTTTTTAGTGTTTACAACAATAAGACATTTCTTCATTTTTTAACTTGCTTCCAACAAAATCAGGGAAGTGTCCCCAAAACTTTTGCTATCTTTGCGACCTGACTTTTTGAAAGGCGAGGATATAACGGGAAAAGGGCGCAACGCAAATACAACGACTTTGCCCTGATGCAGGTAGCCGAGAAAGCCTCCTCGTTTTTTGCGATAACTGAATCCTCGTATGCAAGAGATATTTCTATGTTTTTTTTGGCGGCGTACTGCTTCACATCCTTGAAGGGACTTGCCAAAACAAGCGGAAAAGCTGACATGGTGGACGTGTAATCAAGAGGAAAATCGTCGTCATCAGAAGTCTCTTTTTCTTCGTTTTTATCATTAACAGCCGAAGGAAGAAGACCGGGATTGTTTTTCCGTGAAAACATTTTGTGCCTTCCCGACATACACGCCCGTTCGTAAAGCGAAAAAATTCTCTTTCTGGCTTCCTCATTCTTATTGAATTCTTTTAGCTGAATCCACGCCAACGCACAATTTATATCGGGAAGAAGTTCCGTCGCTGAAAGTTCATCGGTAATTTTTTTAAGCACCGTCCATTTTCGTAAGCCAGGCGCAATAAGGACCGCCCCTCCGCCAGCAGTTATCACGTCCCGTTCCTCAAGGCAGAGAATAGAATAGACTCCAAAACTTCCGGCGACAGCAGGCTTTGTCTGATTTGCGCCGCCGTCTTCCGCCGGAACAAGCGCGCCCGCACTCATGGAAATGTCTTCGATAATCGGAATATTCAAAGCCACAAGTTCTTCCATGTTAGGAAGAATCCCCATCGACTCATGGAGAAGTAAGAGGCGACCTCCGTGGTTTATCCCACGCTGAACGATTTCCGCATTAACAAGCCCTGTGGAATCTTCCACATCAAGAACAAGCGGCTTATATCCCAAGGATTTCACAGCAAGCAACTGCCACGATGGAGCAAGGGCGGAAATCATAATCGTTCCGCCGTCCTCAAAACCGATGGCTTTAAGCGCACATTTCAACGCAGTTTCAGGAGTCCGGAGAGCAACCGCCCCGTCGCATCCGAACGACACTTTTACCTGCTGGATGAACCTAGAATTCAAGTCGCCTGGACCGATTTTTTCGTCAACCATACAGGTCAAGACTGCGTCCATCTCCTTTCTGCGGATAGTAGTGCTGTAATTTTTTATCATAACTACTGTCTTTTTATGATTCTCTGCAGTTCTTTCGGATCAAAAAGTTTAGCCGTGTCAAGCATTATAAGATAACCTTCGTCTTTTCGCACAACGCCGGTTATGTATTCCGAGCCTATTCCACCCATCATCTGCGGCGGCTCCTGCACTTCCGTCTGGTGAACCTGAACAACACGCGACACCTTATCGATGATGATTCCCATCTGCATTCCGGAAATATTAAGAATCACAAATCCGCTTTCAAGTTCGTCCAGTTCTACGCTGCCGTCTTTTTCGCCTATATGAAACCGTCTATGCAGGTCGATGATAGGTATTATCTGCCCTCGAAGATTCAATATTCCGATCATGTAGTAAGGAGCATTTGGGATAGCCCGGATCCTCTGAATCTTTACGATTTCCTTAACATCCATTATGTTAACTCCGTACAATTCTTCGCCAAGCTTAAACGTTACCAACTGAAACTGCACATCATCTGCCATAAAAACTCCTCAAAAAATTCTTCAAATTTCTACAGATTTTCTTACAAAATATAGAATACACCGAAATCACCTCTTTTGCAATTCATTTATCTTAAAAACTCGTTCGCCTTTTTCATAAAAATCAAAACATCTTTTTACTAGCTGTCCACGGTAAAGAGAGTTACTGCAAATACCTCTTTTGCGCCTTTTTCCTTCAGAACGCCAGCGATTCCTTCGAGTGTTGCTCCTGTGGTCATAACGTCGTCGATAACGCATATCCTCTCAGGGACAGGCGAAAATCCGTCCTTCACAAAATACGCAGAACCGATGGTTTTAAGCCGCCCGTCCCGGCCAAGGGTTTTCTGCTGCACGGAACTTTTTCGCCCAAGAATTCTATCCATAGAAAATCCATATCTATGCTCAAGGAAAAGCGAAAGTTCCTCGATTTGGTCCCAGCCTTCCTTTTTTATTTTTCCGGGTCTAGGAGGAACGGGAACAAACGAAACTTTTCCGAACCGACGGGAAATCTCTTCAAGCCGGACTTTCAAAATCCTTGAAAAAAAAGGCGAAAGAGCTTGAAAAGCTGCTCGGAGCTCAGGGAGACTTGTAATATGAAACGTTATTTGATTATCGCCGCGCTCGTATCCGTTTTTTCCGCCCTGTCCGCCGATGTCGATATAAAAAGCGGTACATTGCGCCTTGTTATAGAAGATTACGACGGCACGGTTTTTTTGTATCGGCAAAACGAGCAGGGCTCCTATGTGTCTCTGCTCGATTCAAAGCGCTACAGCGTCAATTCGGGTTTGTATGTGCTGTACGGAAAAAACGTGCAAAAGCTTTCGCGAAGCGGCGGTATACGCATAGCGTCTTCTGCAACCGAAGACGGAGCACGGCTTACATTTAGCCTTAAAGATAAATTCGAATGTACCGTTTTGTTCACATTTATGGCTTCCGACGGAAAAGAAAACGACAGTATCCGCGTCGATATTTCCCTTTCGAATGAGAGCGGCAAAAAGCAAATCGAAGGCGTGCGCCTGTTTTTGGATACTTGGCTCGGAGAAAATTCCGGCAGGCACTTTTCGACCGCGCGGCGCG
>CALHVG010000017.1 GCA_938039145.1 uncultured Treponema sp. | reverse complement strand
AATCGAGCTTACTGCTCGATTTGTGAGGCGGATATGCGGGGAATTGTTTGATGAACGATGCGTAAATATATCCGCCCGCCCGCACACCTTAAATCAGTTTTTCAAAAGGATTTGCTATAAATAACAGAAGACGGGAAGTTTTATTTGCAAGGTAAGTTTTATACTTCGGAGCACAAACAGTTCCGAAGTTTGGAACGCATAAAAAAAGTTCCCGACAAACGCGGGAACTTTTTACCGGAGAAGAGACTTGAACTCTTACGCCATCGCTGACAAAAGATTTTGAGTCTTTCGTGTCTACCATTCCACCACTCCGGCAAGGTTCGTACATCATAATAAAAAGGCGCGACTTTTTCAAGTGGGTGTTTGCTGTTATAATTCGGGGCGGAATATGGACAACGTAGAAAAAGCCTGCACATCCGTGCTTAAAACTGTGTTCGGTTACGACTCGTTCCGGCCTCTTCAGCCGGACATAATAAAATCGGTGCTGAACGGAACGGACACGCTTGCAATCATGCCTACAGGCGGCGGAAAATCAATCTGCTATCAAATACCTGCGCTGCTTTTCAGCGGAATAACTATTGTGGTAACTCCGCTGATTTCGCTCATGCAGGATCAGGTAACTTCTCTTTCTGAAAACGGAGTGAACTGCGCATTTTTGAACAGTACTTTGGACTACGCTTCTTACGTGAACACGGTGCGGCTAATCAAAAAGGGCAAAATAAAACTTCTCTACATATCCCCAGAGGCTCTTTCCACGGAAAAAGTCCGCTCGATTCTTTGCGATACTGAATGCGGAGTCAGCTGCCTTACAATAGACGAGGCGCATTGCATTTCATCATGGGGGCACGATTTCAGACCGAACTATCTTGAACTCAGAGAACTTAGAACCCGCTTTCCAAAAGCGGTATGCCTTGCCCTTACGGCAACGGCAACTGTCCAAGTCCGAACGGATATAATCGCTCAGTTAAAAATGAAAAAGCCGAACGTATTTACGGCAAGTTTCAACCGCTCGAACATATTCCTTGAAGTCCGCCCTAAGAAAAGCCCTGTCGCCCAAGTTACGGATTTTCTTTTGTCCCGTAAAGACGAAAGCGGAATAATTTACTGTCTTTCAAGAAAACAGGTCGACAAACTTACGGAGGAACTTAAAGCCGGAGGTTTTTCCGTCCTGAACTACCATGCAGGGCTTTCAGACCGGGAGCGTGCCGAAAATCAGGAACTTTTTATAAAAGACAGCGTGCGGATAATCGTTGCAACGGTGGCGTTCGGAATGGGAATAAACAAACCGAACGTGCGGTTCGTGATTCACTACGACCTTCCCAAATCCATCGAAGAATACTATCAGGAAATCGGACGGGCAGGCCGCGACGGACTTGAAAGCAGCGCTTTGCTTCTTTACAGCGCAGCCGACATTCACAAAATCAGATTTTTCTTTAAGGATTCATCAAATCCTGAAAAAGACGAAAAACTTTTAAGCCAGATGATAGCCTATGCCACAGAGCGGACTTGCAGACGAAAACTCATTCTGAACTATTTTGGCGAAGATTACAAATCCGCAGAAACAAAAGAAAACGGTTCCTGCTGCGATTGCTGCTCAAACGGCGTCCGCGCACAAAACGACGTTACAACCGAAGCGCAAAAATTCATGAGCTGCATTTACAGGCTCCGAGAGCGTTACGGAACTCTTTATGTCATCGACGTGCTTATGGGCTCAAAGCAGCAAAGAATCCTTGACAACGGCCACGACAAACTTTCCACCTGGGGAATCGGAAAGGAACTTGAAAAAGAAGACTGGCTTGAAGTGGCGAGCGCACTTGAAGAATTCGGCTATATCGAAAAATACGGCGACTACAATGTATTAAAAATCCTTCCAAAAGGTAAAAATGCGCTTGTTTCCCGAAGCCCGATAAATCTTCCCGTAACGCTGACAAAAGTCAAAGTTCTGAATCAAGTTTATCCCGGAAAAAGAAAATCTCTTACAACGGCAAAAAGGTCGAGCTTCTTAAAAAGCCTTGACGAAAAAGACCGCGAGCTGTACAGCAAAATAAGGGAATGGCGCAAAAAAGAAGCTGACGAGCTGAACATTGCCCCGTACCAGATTTTCGGCGACAAAACACTTGAAGAGCTTGTAGAAAAAAAGCCTCAAAATGAACATGAACTTTTGAACGTTTTCGGAATAGGTTCTGTAAAAGCGGAAAAAATCGGAAGTCAAATTCTCCGCCTTTTGAACGGCTAGGAAAAAAGCTTTCTGCTTTCAAGATAAAATCTTTTTTCGTCCGCCTCGCCCATGCTGAAGCTTTTTCTTGGAAGCGGCCCGGATTTTGCTATCGTTGAAAAAAAGCTTTCTTTTTGCACGGGCGGTAAAAACATTCCGAGCGTGTTTTCCTTTTTTCCAAGCCTAAGCACTTCTTTTTCTCCATGAATGTAATCCAGTTCCGCGGAAGCGTCCGTTCTTTTTTCGGAATCAAGGATTTCGTCCAATGCCGGCTGAAAACGACTTACGGCAAGTTCTTTTATATCTGTTGAAAGAACGAAAAACTTTTCAATTCCGCCCTGCGTATAAACAAATCCGAAATCCGACGAAGAATTCTTTACCCTTTCGGAAAGTTCAATCCAAGCCGGAACTTCAATCAATTTTCCGTCAAGTTCGGAAGAAAGAGAATCGACGATTTTTTGCGGATTTTTGCAAAAAGCCACGCGGTGAATCGGCTCAAAAGTAAGTCCTTCGTCATAAATATTTACTATTTCAACAAGCGCATACCGCACAGGGCAGGAATCCGCCGCATCGGGATGATTTTTTTTATATTCCTCCCAGACGGCTTTTGCGGTCGCAAGAGAATGATTTCCGTCTCCGACTGCAAAAAGAAACGTAGAACCGTCGGAAGCGGTGTTTTTTTCAAAAAGTGCTTCCAGTGCGGAACGAACTTTTTCAAGATTTTCATGGGATTTTATTGCCCAACCCGAAATTTCCCCGCTTTTCTGCATGAGTTTTCCCGAATAGCACGGCTGATTTTGCTTAACAAGATTTCCTATGCCTTCTACCAAACTGTGCGCCTCGTCATTTACAAGAAGCATTATGTGCGGAATTTCAAGAGCAGCTCCGTCCCGGATTTTCATTCTTGGAGGAATTCTATCGACAATCGTTGCTTCCGTAGCACGAATCAACGAAGTTGAAAAAGGTTTCCATTCGTAAGTTTCAAGGTCTATCGAAGTTACAAGACCGCGCCTTGTGCGTCCATATGCTGTTTTCCGTTCAACGTATATCATTTCCGATTCCGGAAAAGCAAAAACGCCTTCTTCGATATATTTTCGCATTGTGTTTTGTATTTTTTGGATTCGTTCGTCCTTATCCGAATCGTTCAGGTAAACTTCAGGAAGAATCACATTCAGGCTTGAAGGTCTTCCGGCAACGGATTTTTTTACATTCTCCCAATATTCCCTGTCCTGCGTGTACTGGTCGCAGGCAACAACAGCCCAGCTCTCCACGTCAATATTTTTAGGCAACAAAATTTCAGGGACTTTTACGCCCATCTGTTCAAAAGTTCTCATAAAGCAAACCATAACACAAAAAATCCCTTTGTGCTATAATCCGAACCATGCAGGATTTTTCGATGAAGCAGACTCAAAAGTCTTCTCAACTTCAGGTTCAGAAAATGAGCCAAAAACAAATTCTTGCCGTAAAACTGATTTCCATGAACAATATGGAATTGCGTGACGAAATCTATAAATTTGCCGACGAAAATCCTGCGTTCGAAATCACTTGCGATTCTCTTTCGGACGGCATAGAAAATTTTCCTGCAAGCAAAAAAAATGAACGGATTTCCCAAGTCAGAACCGGAAACTCTTCAAATTCGGGGAACGCTCTTTCCGATAAATTTCAGAAAATGCTCGAAAATTCTCCGGACTTTCGGGAAAGTCTTCAGGAACATCTTCTTTCCCAAATCAAAATGAACCGCCTAAATCCCGAAGAAGAAAAACTCTGCGAAAAACTCATAAGAAATCTTGACAAAAACGGCTGGCATTTTCTTGCGCCGGCTTCCCTTCTTGACAAAAACGACAAAAATCATGACGAAGCCTTTCTTGCGCATTGCATTTCAATAGTTCAGCATCTTGATCCTGTAGGAGTTTGCTGCAAAAATGCGATGGAAAGCCTTGAAGTTCAGGCCCTCCAAAAAAATGCCGATCCTCTTAGCCTTTTTATTGTTCACGGGCATCTTGACCTTCTTTCCCCACCCGATACGGAAAAAATAATCCGAAAGATGAATGCGCTCATAAAGGAACAGGAAAAAATGGCCTTCCTGAAACCCGAAGAAACATTGGACAAAAATCTTGTGACGGAAAAAAACATAGAAAAATCCGTTCATTTCATAAAAAGTTTGAATCCTTATCCTGCGCAAAATTTTTCCGCCGAAGAGCAAACGCAATTCATAGAAGCCGACGCAGAAATCATAAAAGAGGAAGGCATTCTTGAAAAAGAAAATTTTGAAGAAGGACTTGTGAACGCATCCGCCGTACAAAAAGATTTAAAAAACGCCGCCTTTCATTTTAGAATAAAACTGAAAACAGAAAACATTCCTTCATACCGAATATCGCCTTTGTTCCATAAAGATTTTGACGGACTAAAAGAAAGCGCGCAAAGTTTCATCGATTCTTTGGAATTCAGGAACCGTTCGATTCTCCGCACATTTTCGCTTCTCGTCTCGCTTCAAAAAGATTTTTTTTCTTTCGGACCTGAAAAACTTTTTCCGCTGACCCAAAAACGCCTTTCAGAACTCGCTGGCGTTCATGAATCGACAATATCCCGCTTTGCTTCGTCAAAATATCTTAGATGTGAATGGGGAATTTTTCCCGTAAAATACTTTTTTTCATCGGAACTAAAAAAAGAAGCGGAAATTCAAGGCGAACAAGAAATCAAAACCTCCTCCGTCTCGTCCGCTTCCGTAAAGGTCGCCATAAAAAAAATCCTTGAAGAACACACCGAAAAAAAACTTTCCGACCAAGCCGTGACGCTCCTATTGCAAAAAGAAGGCATAAAAATCGCAAGAAGAACCGTAGCAAAATATCGAAGCCAGCTGAATATTGAATCAAGTTACCGGCGATAAGATTTTCAAACTCTACTGCCCGGCGCGAATGATTTCAGGGAGCATGTACACATCGCAAACCCCACCGACAAGGATTCCGCCCATGCCCATTTTCAGCGGAAGCGAAATATCCATATCGTAGCGGTCGCCCACGGAAAGACATTCGTCCAAAGCCGCCCCCGTGATTTTTGCCGCAAGCAAAAAAGGCTCTTTTGCGGGCTTGGACTTTTTGCAAACGTCAAGACCGATTATGTCCTTAAAAAAGCCGCTTACGCCAAGCGATTCAAGCGTTTTTCTTGCAGGAAGAACGGGATTGTTCGTCACGCAAATAAGTGCGTATTTTTCATTTAATTCACGCAAAACCCGAATCAAATTTTCGTCTTTTTGTAAAAAATCACCGGGATGCAAAAGTTCTTCCCGCATTCTTATAGATTCTTCAATCGGAACTCCAAAATGCGTAAGCGTATTTCCAAGGCTTATTTTTTTTCCGCCATGCGATTTTTGCCAGTCCCGTCTGAAAACGCTTACAAGATTTCGCATCTTGCTGGCGGAAATCCCACGTTTTTCTGCAATGCTACGAATCTGAACGTCAACCTGCTCGATTTCATAGGCTTCGTTTGTGTAAAGCGTCGAATCTATGTCAAAAATTATCGTAGCGATTTTTTCAGGAATTCTGTAGGCTTTGTATTTTTGAATCTTATGCGCCGTCTTTGGAAAAATCTTTTCTATTTTTACGATTTTTGAAGCGGCTTCAGAAAAAGAACCGTATATTCCCATCGAAGAAAAAGCGATGCACGCATCGCCTGCAAGTTCAGCGTCCCTGCAGCAAGGAACGGCAATCCCGATTTTTGATTCAGCCGCTTTTTTGCAAAGCCAGCGTTCATCTTTTGTCTGACCGCCGGTAACCGTCATGCAGTCCGCGATTTTTTCGCCGGATCCCGATGCGGCTTTTCTTAAAATTTCAACTCCGTTTTGAACTTTATCGCATATTTTAAGCATAGCGCGGTAGCCTTCCGAATTTTTGTCGGAAAAACACAAATCCATAATTTCTTTCCGGGAATTTTCTTTTTTGGAAAGAACGTTTATTTCGTCCCTGAATTTTTCAAGGAGGCTTCCGCTTTCAGGAATCAACACGCTAAGATTCCAAAGCCCCGGAACAACGGACGGAAGAGTTCTTACGTTTTCAAAAAAAATCGGCTTTTTAACGCAAAGATTTATTCCTTCGCTTGAGCCGCTTCTGTCGCATATTTTTCCGGGACAAAGCGTGTCCGTTCCAATCAAAGCCGTCACAAAATCAGGGCCACCTGCAAACACGGAAATATTTTTTTTAAGTCCGAGTTTTTTTTGCATTTCGGGAAGAACGTTCCCCGAACAAAAACCCATATCGGCAAAGGACGGAAGTTTTTTCTGTTCCGATTCCGAAAAACCCGCTTCAAAAAGCGCAGTTTCTGTCCAATAAAATTCCTCGTATCTTTTTTCGGGAAGAATCGTCAGCGCAGTTCCGGTAAGGGCATAAATCAAAAATTCAGCGCCGCTAAAAATGTGCGAAGATGAATAAAAATCATCCGGAAATTTATTTTTGAACGCAAGAATTCTCGGAATAAAAAGGGAACGGCATTTTATTTCAGGATTTTCAATATTTTCGTTCCATAAAAGAGTGCGTCCGTTTTCGCTTACAATCGTAGGCCCGTTCCCTGAAATGCAAACCGCATCCGAATCAGTTTTTTCCGCGATTTTTTTAGACGCCCTTTCAAGCGCGGAAATCCATTCCAACGCAAAAAAATCTTTTTCGGCAGGGCGGAAAACTTCCCGTTCAAAAGCAAGAACATCGCCGTTTTCTGCGATTACAGAAGCTTTTAGAGCCGAAGTACCTATGTCAACGCAAAGTACCTTTTTCATACAAAAAATATAGCGGATTTTCAAAAAAACATACAGCGAAGATAAATGCGCAAAAAAAATCAAAATCAATCGAAAATCCGCACAATTTATTATGGAAGATATTATCGTGTTTTAATTAATTAGTAATATATTCCTAATTAACGCATTTATGCTGAATGTTTTTCCTAAAATGAACCAATGAGCTTTGAGGAAAATCTGCATGAAGCAATAAAAATAATGGGAATCACAACAAAAGAACTGTCTGCAAAAACAGGAATCAAGGAAGACACAATCAGCAGTTACCTGAAAACAAACGGTGCTATGCCCACTGCCGAAAAAGCGGTAAAACTTGCCGACGCCTTGAACACCAGCGTAGAATTTCTTGTAACCGGATTCGAGAAAAAGAGCCAAATAAGCATTTATGAAATGCACAAAAATTCAAAATATTCCAAATACATGGATGCGCTCGATAAACTTCCCAATGAGTCAAGAGATCCGATTTTGAAAATGATTTCCGACATGAGCAGGAAATATTCAAAAAGCTAGTCTCTGGCTCTGCTGAAAAAATTCCCGACAATATCCTTTGAATGAAGAATGTTTATGAATGCGGTCGGGTCAGCCTTGTGAATCTCGTTTTCAAGCGGGCCCGAATCCTGCGCCGAAACTACACTGTAAATAAGTTTATGCGACACACCTTTGTAACAGCCTTTCCCTTCAAAAACGGTAGCGTCGTGGTTTGTGCGGCGGCTTATTATCTGATAGACAACATCGGCTTTGTCCGTGATTATAAGCAGCGTGATTTTTTCGTATTTTTTATACAAAAGATTTAACGCCTGTGTAGAAACATACTGGAACACAATCGAATAAAGCGCCGCGTTCCAGCTGAAAATGAATCCTGCCGCGGCGAGCACGCAAATGTTCCCCAATAATATAAAGTTCCATGCGGACTTTCCCGTTTTTTCCGCCACAAAGATTGCGATAAAATCCGTTCCGCCGGAAGAACTTCCGGCAAAAAGGCACAAACTTATTGAAACCGCGTTCAATATTCCGCCGAAAATCGAACACAAAATAACGTCGCTGGTAAGGTTCAAGCCGGGCATTAAGTCCGTAAGAAGACCGGAAACCGCTATCATCACAACCGAATAAATTGTGAATTTTTTCCCAATGAACTTGAATCCGATTACGACGGGAACTATGTTCAGCGAATACACCAAAAACGAATACGGAATTGAAAATCCGCTGGCTTTGTTCACAGCCCCCTGAATCAGCAAGGCAAGTCCCGAAAATCCGCCGGGAAAAAGGTTCGCGGAATGCACGAACGTATTGATGTTCAACGCCATCAACGCACCGCCCAAAACCACAAGTAAGAGCCTTTTGAACTCACGGAAAAACGAGTTTGTCCTATCTGTCATGCGGACTCCGTTCTATTCGGTCTTTTCTTCGGGCTTTGGCTGTTGCGACTGAGCCTGCGCGTCTTTTACGGCGTTTTCAGCCTGCGCCTTTACAATCTTTTCGATTATCGTTCTGTTGTCAAGAAGGTCGCCAATTGACTGATTGTGATGAATACGTGTTATGACGTTGGCAAAAAGCCCCGAAACGTCCGTAGATATATACCATTCCTTGTTCAAAAGGTTTTCGTGGTAGACGGCATTAGTTCCAATCACCCTGTAGAAAAGCCCCTGCTTATACGCTTCGTCAAAAAGTTCGATGGCGTTGCCGGTAAAAAACGGAAGGCTTATGGCGGCTATGACTTTGGTAGCTCCATTTTCCTTGAGGAACGACATGGCTTTTAGGAGGGTGCCGCCCGTTCCGAGCATGTCATCGGCAAGAAACGCAACCTTGCCTTTTACGTCGCCCAAAAGTTTTATCGTCCTTATGTTCGTGTCCTTTGCGTTTTGAGTTACCACGGAATAATCGCGCTCCTTGTAAATCATTGCCAAAGGAAGTTTCAATCCCGCCGCATAGAACTTGTTTCTGTCTATCGCACCGGTATCGGGACTTACCACGACCATATCTTCCGTCTTTCTTGTAAGGTCTACGATTTTTCCAAGTTCCCTGATAATTTGGTAACTGGCGTGAAGGTTTTCAAGATTTATAGAATTGAATGCGTTTACAATCTCGCGGCTGTGGATGTCAAGCGTGATAATTCTAGACACCGACAGCATTTCATATATATGCCCCAGCATTGCGGCGGCAAGACCTTCCCGTCCCTTTTTTTTGTGCTGCCTGCTGTACGGATACGCAGGAACGACAAGCGTTATGTTCGACGCGCCTGCCTGATGCACAGAATCTATAGTGTTCAGAAGACACATAAGATGGTCGTTCACTGAAAAAGAAAGCTTGTTTTTTCCGCCGTTAAGCGAAAGCACTTCGTGATTTTCTACATCCTGGAATATGTAGATGTCTTTTCCTCGGATGGATTCGTTTATCTCCGTCTTGAATTCGCCGTTTGCAAAATACGTGAACGTCGCATCCACTTTGAAATTCGGCACACGGTAAACATCGATGGGTTTTCGTACCATAAGTTCGGAAGCGTCAAGATCGTTCCTGTAGTTTATCTCCCTTATAAGCTGCGACTTTTCGACACCATATTTTTTTGAAATGGCATCGTTTTTCAGCGTAAAGCGATGTTTGCACATATGCTTCAGATGCTTTATCACAGCGTTTGCAAAGGATTCTCCGCCGGGACACGCAATGACAGCTAAATCGGTTGGATCGGAATACGGCATTTAAAAACCTCTCAAAGTCTTTTGTGCCAAGGATACTAGCATTTTTCATCGTTCTATTCAATTCGGAGCTGAAATCAGCCTGCCGAACAATCGATTTTTCCAATTAATTTTTGTTTTTGCGCTTTTTTGTTTGCCTAAAATCCTTATTTATTCTACATTAATCAGCACATCTTTTTTGATGAAATAGGCTGTCCTGAAAACTATTGCGCATCTGTTCGCTTTACACGTCGGAATGGCAAGACTGGTGAACGTAGAGTTTGTCCGCATTTCTTCGGATTTTGCAAATTCTCCTGCTCGCAGACTGTTTTCAGGCATCCCTGTAGAATTTTTTGTTTACGGCAAGAACCGCAGTAATGGAGAAAGTCGATGCTTGAGAAAAAGGGCACCAATCAGTATTACATTACCAGACAGGATTCCACAGAATCTAATGCCCGAAGTTATCCGCGCAAATTTCCGTTTGCTTTGGCAAAAGCTAAAGGTACGTGGGTCACAGACATTGAGGGGAACAAATATCTGGATTTTTTGTGCGGAGCAGGAACTCTGGCACTTGGACACAACGACGACGAGATAAAAAATGCGATGGTCGAACTTTTGGAAAGTGATTTTCCGTTGCACACGCTCGATTTGACTACCCCGGTAAAAGATGAATTCGTGCATACACTTCTTTCAAAACTTCCAAAAGAACTGGCTGAAAATTGCAAAATCCAGTTCTGTTCGCCAAGCGGAACGGACGCCACAGACGCTTCCCTAAAACTTTGCAAGACGGCAACAGGAAGAGCCAGCATCGTGGCGTTTCAAGGCGGATTTCATGGAATGGGACACGGAGCTTTGGCATGCACGGGAAATCTTTGCGCAAAAACTCAAGTAAATTCCCTTATGCCCGACGTTCACCATTTCCCGTATCCGGAAACTTACAGAAATCATTTTGGACTTACCGGAGAAGCGGCAACGGATGCGGCATGCAACTATTTTGAGCGAACCCTAAAAGATCCGGAAAGCGGAATCACAAAACCTGCTGCCGTAATTCTTGAACCAATCCAAGGAGAAGGCGGAGTAAATCCCGCCCCGATAAAATTTCTTCAGACAGTCCGCCGTGTAACCGAAGAACTGGACATCCCAATGATTGTGGACGAAATCCAGTGCGGCATGGGACGAAGCGGAAAACTTTTCGCCTTTGAGCATGCCGGAATAATCCCTGACGTGATACTAATCTCAAAGGCAATTGGCGGAGGGCTACCGCTTTCAATTGTCGTGTACAACAAAAAACTTGACGTCTGGCAACCGGGAGCGCATACGGGAACTTTCAGGGGAAACCAAATTGCGATGAAGGCAGGTTCAATCGTACTCGAACGGGTTTCCGCTCCCGCTTTTCTTGATGAAGTCACAAGAAAAGGAAAGAAGATAATGGGAAGGATGAACTCCATCAAAGAAAAAGTTTCGATAATCGGCGATGTAAGAGGAAGAGGACTTATGATTGGCTGCGAGTTCGTAAATCCGAAAGGCCAAGCGGACTGCACCGGACTTTTTCCCGCAAACGGAGACGCAGCCGGCGCAGTTCAGAAACTTTGCTTTGAAAACGGACTAATCATGGAACGGGGCGGACGGAACGGTTCTGTAATGCGCTCTCTTTGCCCGCTTTCCGTCACGGACGAAGAAATAGACCTTGCAATGGACATTTTCGATTCGGCAGTCCTAAAAGTGAACGAAGAATACAACTAGCATGGAAAATATTTTTCTTTCGGATTCCGAAGAATCTAAAATCGAATACAAAAAGGTGATGGCGCAAACTGTAGATGCCATAATCGGCGCATTCGATTCGGAAAAAGCTTACTCCGGAAAAACACCGCACGAACTGAAGAAAATTCTTTGCACAAACGAGCTTCTTCCAAGTCACGGCATCGGCTGGAAAAAAACGTTGGAAATCGTAAAAGAAAAAATACTCCCGAATCTTCTGCGCCCTTCGTCCGTATGCTATATGCCGCACCTTCATTCTCCCGCCGTAATCGAAAGTCTTGCCGCCGAAGCAATAATTTCCGCATTCAACCAATCGATGGACAGCTGGGATCAGGGCCCTGCCGCCACGGAAATAGAAATAGAAGTAATAAGGCATATTTGCACGCTCTTCGGATACGGAAACAATGCGGACGGCGTTTTTACGAGCGGCGGAAGCCAGTCAAACCAAACTGCAATCCTTCTTGCAAGAGATTGGTTTATTTCAAAAAAGATGAACCATGACGTAAAAGAATTCGGACTTCCCGCCAATTTTCAAAAATTAAGAATATACACAAGCGAAATAAGCCATTTTTCCATGGAAAAATCTGCGCACATTCTTGGACTGGGACATAAATCCGTTGTGAAAGTTCCTGTAGATTCAAAAAAACGGATGGACACCGAGGCACTTTCTTCGATTATCCGCGAAGACGTCAAAAACGGGAACATTCCGTTCCTTGCGGTGGCTACGGTAGGCACCACGGACTTCGGTTCTATAGACCCGATTGCAAAAATCTCTTCAATATGCAGTGAATACGGAATGTGGCTTCATGCCGACGCAGCCTACGGCTCCGGAGTTGTGCTGAGCAAAAAATATACGGAGCGGGTTTCCGCTCTGAATCTTTGCGATTCAATCACTGTGGATTTTCACAAAATGTTCCTGCTTCCGATAAGCTGTTCCGCCGTTCTTGTAAAAGACGCGCAAAACTTCGAGCCGCTGACATTGCATGCCGACTATCTGAACAGAACCGAGGACGAAGAAAAAGGCTACACTAATCTTGTCGACAAATCTATGCAAACCACAAGGCGTTTTGACGCGCTGAAAGTTTGGATGAGTTTTCTGGAAAGAGGAAAAGACGGCTGGGACAAGCTAATAACCGAAAGCATGGAAAACGCATTGTACCTTTACAACGCTATCGATAAAAATCCCGATTTTGAAGTTGTAACGGAACCTGAAATCAGTTCCATTGTGTTCAGGTATTCGCAAAAAACCGACGAATCGCAAAACGACGAAATAAACAGGAACGCAAGACTAAAACTTCTGCATCTGCACGGAATAGTTATAGGTCAGACGATTGAAAAAAATCGTGTTTTCCTCAAATTTACGCTTTTGAATCCGCTTATGACACATAAAAAACTGGACGAACTTGTAGAACTTTTGCAACGAACCTGCAATGCGGAGGATTGAGCATTGTATAAAAATTAGTTATAATTTCTCTACGGGAGAAAACATTATGGTTACATGCTATACCTGCGGAAAACTTTTACTCGGCAGGAAAGTAATGGGGCTTTGCGGAGACAGAATGCACACTTTCTGCAGCGAAAGGTGTCGTTCATCCGCATGGAGCGGTGAAGAAAAAAAAAGCAGCTCGGATTCTTTGGGACGTTCATACTTCAGTGCAGCAGCTACAGATAATGAGGCAAAAGGGCTTTCTTCAATTTTTATAGACGGAGCGGAATACACATACAAAGCAAAAGCGGACGGCATAACAATCAAAATCAAAAAACTTGAAAACCGCTCGTCATGGACAACGGGCAAAATCCGGTTGGAACTTTTTCTTTCCACGGACGGCGCATATGAAAAAGGCGCAAGAGTTTCGGGAACAACGCTTGCTATGAGCAGCAGCTACGGCGAACTGAAAAAAAGCTACAGCTATACCAACATGAAAACGGTCGCGCACCTTCACGAAAAACCGAAATCCGGAACATACACGCCGATACTTTTTGTTCGCGAGTTGAGCCCGGACGGAGAATGGCAGATAGCAGGACACGTAAATTTTCCCGCAAGCAAATGGTTGTAGGAAATTAGATATACCGCCATACAAAACCTGAACAGAAACCATTTACTCCGAAAAGAAGCATTATTGAACAAGCTTTCAAGTTTCCGGCGTAAACTTGGGACGTGGGGCAAACCGTATATTAATGAACGATTAATTTTATCCCGCGTCCGCACACTCGCGTTTTGAATTCTCGAAGGCGCTCCTTCCGGATTGCCTCCTATTTACACGTTCTAAAACGCTGCGCCGGCTCGCGTTTTAGTAAGGCCGTGGGCAATCCTCTCGGATTGCCTCCTATTTACACGTTCTAAAACGCTGCGCCGGCTCGCGTTTTAGAACTCTTGTTTTATCTTGTCGGCGTCTTTGCCGCTGTCTTTTTCTCTTATTTCTACCCGGCGGATTTTTCCGCTTATTGTTTTTGGCAATTCTTTTACGAACTCAAAGATTCTTGGACATTTGTACATTGCCGTGTTCTCTTTTGCGAATGTCGAAAGTTCAATCTCCAAATCTTTGGGACTTTGTTTTTCATATCCGCTAGAAAGTACGATGGTCGCTTTTACAGCCATGCCGCGCTTTGCATCTTCCACACCAGTTACAGCACACTCCAAGACTGCAGGATGCTTCTGCAATATTGATTCCACCTCAAAAGGACTTATCCTGTAGCCCGCAGATTTTATTATGTCGTCTTTTCTTCCCACGAACCAGACGTAGCCGTCTTTATCCATGTACACATTATCGCCCGTATGATAAAATCCGCCGTCAAAAGCGGCAGCCGTAAGCGAAACGTCTTTATAATAACCTGTCAGAAGCCCAAATGGATGTTTTTCCGAAACATTCAGACAAAGTTCTCCCGTTTCGCCGGCGGCGACAGGTTTTCCGTTCGGATCAAGAACTTTCACGTCATAAAGAGGATTCGGCCTTCCCATAGAACCCGGACGAACAGGCGTATCCATGAAATTTCCGCACAGAATCGTAGATTCGGTCTGGCCATAGCCTTCGTAAATCTTCTTTCCCGTCTGCTCGAACCATTTTTTGTACACTTCGCCGTTCAGGGCTTCCCCAGCCGTAGAAAAACGCACGCATTTGCTCAAATCATATTTCGACAAATCTTGACGAACAAGAAATCTATATACTGTAGGAGGCGCACAGAAAGTCGTAAGCCCATATTGAGAAATCAACGAAAGCATCCTATCCGGCTTCAGCATGTTCATGTCATACACAAAATGAGCCGCTCCGCATATCCACTGTCCATAAAGTTTTCCCCAAGTGGCTTTTGCCCAACCTGTCTCGGCGATAGTGAGGTGTAGCCCATCTTCAACGACCCCGTGCCAGTATTTTGCGGTGATTATATGCCCAATCGGATAATCAAAATTCTGAAGGACCATTTTTGGATATCCCGATGTCCCTGACGTAAAATAGAGAAGCATAGGATCTTCGTTGTGCGTAGCGGCATCTCCGAGCGGTCTTGGAAATTCCGCAGGCATTCTTTCGTATTCCTCGTGAAAAGAAGACCAGCCTTCCCTTTTTACCTTTCCGACCGTAACAAGGCTTTTCACCGTAGGCGATTTTTTCATCGCCTTTTCTATTTCAGACTGAATATGAGGATTGTCGTATGAAACAATCATTTTTACATCGGCGGCACAAGTCCTGTATTCAATATCGCTTTGAAGAAGCTGATCCGTTGCCGGAATTACAATCGCCCCGATTCTGTGAAGCGCATTCATAAGAATCCACCATTCATAACGGCGGCGAAGAATCAGCATAACGGTGTCGCCTTTCCTAATTCCCCTGGATGTAAGCCAATATGCCGCACGCTTGGATTCCCTTGAAATATCGTTGAACGTAAAAGTGTATTCTTCACCGTTGTCGTCAAGCCATACCAGCGCACGTTTTCCCGGATATTCTTCGGAATACCTATCCACTATGTCGTATGCAAAATTAAAATCTTTGATTGTTTTTAACGCGCAGTGACATCTGAAATCATCGTAATCTTTGAAATCTCTGTCTTCTATCAAAAAATCATGGTGCAATGAGGACATTGTGGCTCCTAAAACGGACATTATGTTCTAAAAAGATTTAGCATTATCACATTTATTTTACGCAATGTCAAAACTAAATAGGAACACAGAAAGTTATAATAAAAAAACAAGATTTTTCTATATTTTTATGTAGTTAAAATTTTCCAGTATAAAAGCAATTCTGAAAGTCAAAAAATCGCTTCGTATACATAATATATAAAAAAAATACAGAAAATAACCGAACAAAACGGACTTCAATATGATATATTCTAGTCAACAAGGTTGGCTTGCGTGAGCCAACGCCAAAATTTCTCTTTTGGTCTCCAAAATAATAAACGCAAGTAAAAAAGGTCTCTCCTACGCCCCGTTCTAATTTTCTTCTCCTCTAGTAGAACGGGGCATTTCTTTTTAACCGAACAAAATTGGTTCATTAAAAAAGGCTCTTAAAATTAAGGTTTAAGTTCAAGATAATCCGGAATTTCTTTTTTCTTTCTGTAGCGCAAATCTTTGGAATGAACGTTAGACCGCAATCCTTCTATGCGTTCGTTTTCCGCACGAATTTGGTCTTTAATCATCTGCTTGAACACATTCATAAGAGGTTCGGGATTTTCGTCCGAAGCAAGTCCGAGCGGCTGAAGTTCCTTTATAAGATAATAACAAGTTTCAATTGTTGAAACACATTCGGGACGCGGCTCACGTTTGAAAGTAAAAATCGATCTGTAATCGCCTGCAAAACTGAGTTTTGGAAGACGCAAAAGATTCGGGCTGTGCTGAATAACTTTTTTTGAACAGAACCACGTGGCATCGATTATAAGGGCAAGAAGTTTTTTTCCTGAAACCGAATCTTTGAATCCGGGGCAAGAAGCATTCCATGAATCCGCCGAAGGATACACAAGCACGGGATAATATGCCTCGTCTTCAAGCAGGGCGTTAAGCCGTTTGTTCTCTGTAAAATCCAGTCCGACAATCACTTCGGAATCTAAAAGGCTGTTTTTTGCAAGAAATCCGGTTCCGGTTCGCTGCCTTTTGTATTCTTTGGGATGCATAAGAAAAACGAATTTTATTCCCGAATCGAACGTTTTTGTACAACCGCAAAGGCAGAATTCTTCTGCGCGGAAACATTTGGAACATCTTGCACTCATGAAAATAATTATAACAAAATAAATAGAATTTTTCTAATTTCAAAATAAATGATTTTACATTTTGCTTTGCTCTGATATAATTACAGAAATGCAGACAAGAGAGTTTGATTCCAAAATAGAGTTCACCAACCAAGGGCAGCTAAGCGTTTTTTTTCTTGGTACCGGGAACGCATTTACAAAGAGACTTTACGATAACAATATTCTCATAATAAAAGGGAACGAGCACGTTCTTGTCGATATAGGAACGCTGTGTCCGCTTTCGTTCAATAATTTTAACACAAGCCTTAGAGAAATCAGAAATATTCTCATAACCCACGCACATTCGGATCACATAGGCGGACTTGAAGAACTTGCGCTTTCCGGAATGTATCTTTACAAAAAAAAGATAAATCTGATAATTGAAGACAGTTTTAAAAAATCGCTTTGGAAAAACACACTGAAAGGCGGACTTGGGCTTAGGGGCGAAGAAAATGTTCGTCAAAAAATGAAAATTGAAGACTACTTTGACCAAATAAAACCGATTCCCATAAAAGGGGCGCCAAGACCTTTTATGAACGTTGACATTGGAAATCTGAACTTAAAACTTTTCAGGACAAAGCATGAATTTGTCGAAAAAAACAACTGGAAAACCGGAATGTATTCGGTGGGGCTTCTTATAGACGAAAAGATAATTTTCACCGGAGACACAAAATTTGATTTTCCCCTGCTTGAATGGCTTCTAAGCTCATACAAAATCGAACATATTTTCCACGACTGCAGTTTTATTCCAAGCGCGGTTCATGCGTATTACGAAAACCTCAAAACCCTTCCCGCGGACGTAAAGAAAAAAATGCTTCTTTGCCATTACGGCGACAGAATGGAAAATTTCGATGCAACTCCCGACGGATTCATGGGACTTGCAAAAAGAGGAATCTATTACGATTTCTAAAATAAAAAAGACCGTCCGGCGCGGAACGGTCTTTTTTATGATCCGGATGCGAGTCGAACGCACGACCTTCCGCTTAGGAGGCGGATGCTCTATCCAACTGAGCTACAGGATCAAGATTGGCATATAATACAGTAAATCCTTTCTAAAAACAATGCCTTTACGCACATTTTTGAGTTGCCGGAGCTGTATAAAATTTCATAAGTTTTAGAAAAGCCCGGAAATCACTCCGTCGTCGTCAACGTCTATGTTCAATGCGGACGGCATTTTCGGAAGTCCGGGCATTGTCATTATTTCGCCTGCAAAAGCCACAACAAATCCCGCCCCCGCATACAGCTGAACATCTTTAACGGGGAACACATATCCTTCCGGCGAACCGGCAAGTTTCGGATCGTGGCTTATGGAATTCTGTGTTTTTGCCATGCAGACGGGAAGATTTCCGTAGCCTTGCGCTTCAAATTCCTTCAGTTTCTTAAGCGATGTTCCCTGAAATTCAACGGAAGAAGCTCGGTAAATTTCCGTGGCGATTTTTTCGATTTTCTTGTCCAAAGAAAGAGAATCTTCATAAAGCGGACGGAACGAAGAGTCGTTCTTGTCGCAGATATCCGAAACGGCTTTTGCAAGGGCGGAAGCACCTTCTCCGCCTTTTTCCCAAGCCTCGCACAGAACGGCTTCCGAGCCGCTTTCCTCGCAGAGTTTTTTAAGAATGGCAATTTCTTCGTCAGTGTCCGTTGAAAATCTGTTCACGGCAACCACGGACGGAACTCCGAATTTTTTGATGTTTTGGATATGCGCCCTAAGATTGGAAAATCCTTTTTCAAGAGATTTCGCATCGGGTTTTGAAAGTTCCGATTTTTCAAGGCCGCCATGCATTTTCAAGGCACGGATTGTAGCCACTATTACAACTGCGCTGGGCTTTATCCCGGAAACACGGCATTTTATGTCCATGAACTTTTCCGCTCCAAGGTCGGCAGCGAATCCCGCCTCAGTTACAACATAGTCGCCCGCAGCCAGCGCGCTTAACGTGGCATTTATAGAATTGCAGCCATGCGCTATATTCGCAAAAGGTCCGCCATGAACAAAAACCGGAGTTTTTTCCAAAGTCTGCACGATGTTCGGTCTTATCGCATCTTTCAAAAGAGCCGCCACCGCGCCGGTACATTTTAGTTCACCGAAACACACATTTTCTTTTCTGTAATTTTTTCCTATTATTATTTTTGAAATTCTTTCTTTCAGTTCCGAAATCGAACGGCTGAGGCAGACTATGGCCATTATTTCCGAGGCGACCGTGATTTGAAAATGGTCTTCCCGTGGAGTTCCGTCAACACGGCTTCCAAGCCCGTCCACCACATTTCTAAGCTGGCGGTCGTTCAAATCAAGGCAACGTTTCCACGTTATGCTCCTTGGGTCTATGCCAAGTTCGTTTCCCTGCTGAATGTGGTTGTCGATAAGCGCCGCAATCAAATTGTTCGCTACAGAAATTGCGTGGATGTCGCCCGTAAAATGAAGATTTATATCCTCCATCGGGACTATCTGGGCATATCCGCCGCCGCAAGCTCCGCCTTTCACGCCAAAGCAAGGACCGAGCGAAGGCTCACGCAACGCTATCACTGCGTTTTTCCCGATTTTCCTAAGTCCGTCGCCAAGTCCTATCGAAACCGTGGACTTTCCTTCTCCTGCGGACGTGGGCGTTATAGCCGTGACAAGAATCAGTTTTCCTTTTTTCTGAGAATCACTTGCAGAAAGAAACTCTCGAAGTTTTTTCATCGTAAGTTTTGCCTTGTAAGGTCCAAAAAATTCAAGTTCATCTGATTTTATGTTGAGTTTTGCCGCGACTTCACCGATGTTCGCCATGACATTTTTCTGTGCAATTTCAATGTCCGTCAATTAACACTCCCGGCATTTTCGAAAACGCCTTTATGATTAAAAAATTAGCCGTTCAGCAGGGAATCAATTTCTTCCTGCGTAAGTTCCCGATATTCTCCGACGGCAAGATTTTCGTCAAGCAAAAGCGGCCCGATTGAAATCCGCTTCAGATATGCGACCTCATTCCCGACTTCAAGAAACATTCGTTTTACCTGATGGAATTTTCCTTCGCTTATCGTAAGTATGCAATTTTTTCCGTCTTTCCATTCAAGTTCAGCGGGTTTAAGCGAAGCTGCAAGTTCTTTTCCTTCGGGCGGAATCGTCATTCCTTCTGCAAAAATCTTGGTTATACGCTCCCTTCGTTCGGCGTTCTCTTCATTTTGCAAAGTCACAAAATACGATTTTGGAAAATGAGTTTTTGGACTTGTAATCCTGTGGGTAAGAGAGCCGTCCGTCGTAAAAAGAAGAAGCCCTTCCGTGTCGATGTCAAGCCTTCCGACCAAATGCAGATTTTCTTCAAGATATGGAGTATGGAAACGTCCGTCCAGCAAATCGAAAACCGTTCTGTGAAGTCCGTCTTTGTTTGAACTTACCACGTCGACGGGCTTGTTCATCATGATGTAAAAATTCTTTCGGAAAGCGATTGGTTTTCCGTCTACGGCGATTTCGTCGGAATCGGTATTTACGCAAAATCCCGGATCCTGAATTCTTGTTCCGTTGACAGTAACATCAGAAATTTTCAGGAGTTTTTTTATCGCTTTTCGGCTGCCAAATCCCTCGTGGGAAAAAACTTTGTCGATTCTTTCTGAACTCATATTTCAAAATCCTATTTTCGTTCATCGAGCGGAATGTACGGTCGTTCTTCGCAAACATTTTTATACGCCGGACGATAGATTCTTCCGCCTGCCACGACCTCCTCGATTCTGTGCGCAGACCAGCCTGCGATTCGGGCAATGGCAAAAAGAGGCGTAAAAAGTTCCCTAGGAATATTCAGCATGGAATACACAAAACCCGAATACAAATCGAGATTTGCACAAATTCTCTTTTTTGAGTTATGGACTTCCATCACGATTTCAGGAGCAAGTTCCTCGATTGTTCTGTAAAGCATGAACTCATCGGAAAAGCCTTTTACCTTGGCAAGCTGCTCAGCCTTTTCCCTTAGAAGAATCGCGCGGGGGTCGCTTATCGTGTAGACCGCATGACCCATGCCGTAAATCTTTCCGCTTCCGTCGAACGCTTCTTTTTTTGCGATTTTATACAGATAGTCCTTGACCGCATTTTCGTCCGACCAATCTTTTACGTTCGCCTTTATTTCATCCATCATCTGGACAACTTTTATGTTCGCTCCTCCGTGGCGACTTCCTTTCAGAGAACCAACCGCCGCCGCAATCGCAGAATACGTGTCCGTGTCAGTTGAAGAAACCACATGCACGACCAAAGATGAATTGTTTCCGCCTCCGTGTTCCGCATGAAGTATAAGCGCAAGGTCAAGAATTTCCGCCTCAAGTTTGGAATAAGTCTTGTCGGGTCGGATAAGACGCAAAAAGTTTTCCGCCGTCGAAAGTTCCGGCTTAGGATTATGAATGAACATGGACTTGTTGTCATAGTAGCGCAGTTTTGCCTGATAGCCGTATGCCGCAAGTGTAGAAAACCTTGAAATCAATGACACACACTGCTTCATTATGTTGGGAACGCTTCTGTCTTCAGGATTTTTGTCATAGGAATAGGAAGCCAGAACGCCTCGCGCAAGTTTGTTCATTATGTCGGCAGACGGAGCTTTCATTATCATGTCTTCAGTAAAATTAGGCGGCAATGCCCGGAACGAACCCAGGTATTCACGGAACACATCAAGTTCCTCTTGGGTTGGAAGCTCGCCCATCAAAAGAAGATATGCGCACTGCTCAAAACAGAACTGGTCGTTTTTTTCGGCATCCTTAATCAAGTCCACTACATCGTAGCCTCTGTAAATAAGCCGCCCCGGAACGGGAATTTTTTCTCCGTTAGACGAAATCTCGTAGCCGACAACATCACCTATTCTTGTAAGCCCGACAAGAACGCCCGTTCCGTTGGAATTTCTAAGTCCACGCTTTACGTCATATTTTTCATACAAAGAAGGGTCTATCGGGTCGTTCAATATGGCAAGATTGGAAAGTTTTCCCAGCATTTTTGCCGAAAGTTTAGTGTTCATAACTCAAATCTCCTAAAGACGTATAAAAATGTATATTTATTCATCTCTTTATATTGATTTTTATAATTATACAATTATATTGGATTCTTGTTCAACACGGACGGCAAAAATAGATTGCAATTTTAAATAAAACTATCGTCCTCGGCGGGATTTTTCGTCCGGTGTGATTATGGCAGTTATCGAAACGCCTTTTTCATTCGCCGTGATTTCGACAAGTTCCTTCGTGTATTTTCCGCTTCCCCTGGGAACAGGATGCGGCTCGGCATCGCCTATAAGAATTATTTTTTTCACGGAATCTCCTTTCCAGCAGTATAAGGTCAACGCCCCGTAAAGGCCTTCGTACACGGCTTCAGGAATGTCGCCGCCCTCGTTCCCCCGGATATAAAAACCATTCAGATTTTTGGCAAAAATCGCCGCATCGCTCGTAAAATCAAAAAATTTAACGGGCATATCCCTGTACCGAAAATTGCTTCCGTAATCTCTGTACAAAAGCAGCCCAAGCCGCAAAGAACCGAACGTGCGGCACAATGTCGAAAGGCGAGGAATAAGCCCCTGCCTGATTGTTTCAATGTCGTCTTTCATACTTCCCGTTGCGTCAACCACAAAAACCGCATCAACCTTGTCTTTAGGCTCAATTTCCAAAAGAGTGTCAATTATGTCATCGATGATTGAGGAAGGACCTTTTGAATAGACGATTTTATTCGCTATCTCGGCAAATTTTACAGATGCGATGGGATTGTAATCGTCCGTAAGAAAGGGAATTCCATCGAAAAAAAATTCAGAAGGCGGTTCGAAAGCGATGGAATTTTTTGCTTTTTCCAAAGCGTTTTTGTTTTCCGACTTTGCTACCGGTTCGCTTTTTTCTTTTCCAAGATTGAACATATACGGATTGTCAAAAAAATCGCCTGAATAATCGGCATATTTTTTTGAAAACGCACGGATATTCACGAACGTTCCTTTTCCGATGCTCAAAGTTCCGTTCCGTGTCCACGGATAGCCGAACTGAATCGTGCTTGGAATGTAAATATGAAACGCCTCGCCGAATTTTCCGTCGCTTTCGGCTGTCGAATCCACAAGGCTGAACTTGGAATGCACGGAATCCAAAACTTTTCCGTTCAAAAATCGAACTTCGTCTCCGTTCACATCATTGTGTTCCAACGCACGGTAGGCATAATTATCCGCCTCGCCGGACGGGTCTTTTGTGGTTTCAGTAAGCATCACAGACTCAAGACCGGGAATTTTCCGTATAAAAAGATGATAGCCCTTGATTTCCTGAAAGTCTCCGAGTTCCGCTCCCTGCTGAGCCGTTTCGGGAACAAGGCGCAAATCCTCGGGTTTTACAAGCAGATTGTTTTGCGAAAAAGCTAAGCCCGAAGGCAAAACCGCAAGCAAAAACAGGAAACTTTTTTTCATAAAATCCCCGAAAAACACACTTACATTCCGGACTGCGTAAAAATGGAATTAAGTTCCATTTTTTTTGCATTAATGGATTTTGCGGATTCGGAAAGCCTTGCGGAATCAAGTCCGTTTTTGTTCCGTATAGAAATATTGCATTCTTCGATTTTATCGGAAGTTTTATTGAACTTAGAAGCGGGGCGGATATCGGATTTTCCGAGCAAAAGCGGATTTTCCGCAGCTAAAAAAACAACAACAAGAAAAAAAATTGCAGCACAGAAAAAAAGCTTCTTTTTCATGATTTTATTATCGGCGCAAAAGAATAAATATTCCATTGAAAATCTATTCATTTGCATTGTATAATCGAAATAACAGATGATTATGAACTCCAATGAACTTGAATTTTCGCAGGTAGACATTTCCCAATTTTATGACAGTCAGGATACAAAATCGGTAAGTTCCGACGACGAATTCAGCGTACTTACTCCAAAAGAAAAAATTTTGTACAACGAACTTTTGTGCTATGTAAAGCAGAACCAACCGGAAAGAGTTCCGATTTTTGAAACACGCCTGAAAGACTTGAGCCTTTTAGCAAAATCCATAGCGCGATTTCCTTCGCTGCTTGAACGGCACGACATTGCAGGCGGAATCAGAACGCCCCAGCTTTTAATAGACGCGCTTATACAGCACCAAAATTCCGGCGACACGACATTGCAGCTTCCTTCAAAAGCTACCCTCGGAAAAGGCTACATCGCATCCAAGATACATACGTTTTCGTCCTTTACAAATATAAGCAAAAACGTCGGCGCGCCCGAAAAACTCACGGACGCGCTGCAGCTTGAAACAATCACTATGATGTTCACTCTGATGGCGGAAGACGTTTACCTTAACCTGATAAACGACAACGCCCAGCCGATGGAATTCCGCAGGGAATGGGCAATGTCTCTTCTTCTTTTATGGGAATACAGGAACGACCAAACCATCGAATCCGTTGCGCCCGTTCTGCAAACAGTTTGGAATGCAAGACGCAAACTTGCGCCTGCGTTCGGAACTATGGTAGGAACAAGCGAACTTCTTCTAATGTCCATACAGATGGACGACCAGTGGATTCATTTTATAAAGCAAAAAATGGGCGACCCGAACGTGGCTCAAGCGATGGAAGAATTCCTTTTCGGAATATCGCATGAACAGATTCTGCATCTTCGTTCAATCCTTAGAACAAGAGGAATATCCGCAATAAACCGGGACGAAGTTTCTTCGTTCCTTGACGAGCATATAAAAGCCGATGCGGGACTGGGCTACAGAGATTTCTATTCGCTTTACACAATCCGGCGGGATAACGCCCGTGCAAGAGCAAGAATGAATCTTTCAGGGCCGCACCAAACGCTCGAAGACTACTTTATAAAATTCGTGACGGAACTGAACAAGGAGAAGCAGAGCAATGACACCTTTGCAAAATGAACTTCCGGCAGTAAAAAAAACACCCGTCCGGTTCGGCGAAAAACTTCGTACGGTTCGTGAAAACAAAGGCTACACTCTGAAAATGATAGCAAAAGCCGCGGGCGTAAGCGAAAGCCTTGTTTCCCAAATAGAACGGAATCATGTATCGCCTGCAATTGACACGCTCCTTGCGCTGGCGGAAGCCCTGGACATAAACCTTGAATTCCTGTTTGAGGAATACAGGCGAAAACATCCGGTGCATATTATCCGAGCCGACGAAAGGGCGGTCGTCAAAGAAGACAAAATAATTTTTGAACAGCTCGCAAAGTCCACCGGAGACAGCATGAACAATTCCTTTGAAACGTATATGCTTAAAATTCCGCCGCATTGCCGCACCAATCGAGGTTCATACGGGCACATCGGACACGAATTCGGACTGATTCTAAAAGGCGAATGTACGCTTAATCACGAAGAAAACGAATACATTTTGCGTTCCGGCGACAGCGTTTCGTTTCCTGCAAGTTCGCCCCACATCATTGAAAACAACACGGACGAACCTATGGAAGCCGTTTGGACTGTAACTCCGCCGCAGCGCTTTGTAGACAAATAGACGCATAAAATATAAACTGTCCGCATTATGACAAAAGCACTAACAACTGTTCTATGCGTATTTTTTTTGCCGATATTATTCGTCTCATGTTCTTCAATGCCTTCCATTCCGGAAAACGCCACCGCAACACAGCTTATCCAGATGGGACAGGATGCATTTGACTTAGGAAATTACAAAGCCGCGGAAATCTGCTACAACGCCGTCATCGAAAAATACGGCACTGACGCAAACCTCTACATCGAAGCCCGCTACGAATTGGGGCATATGTACTTAAAACAGAGAAAATACAACAAAGCGTACGCCGTTTTTTCGGAAATTCTTTCGATTTACGACAGCGCAGGAGCCGTGAAGCTTTCAGGCGCATTCAAGAAACTTGCGCAAATAGGAATCGACAGGATTCCCCAAAAACACAGACCGAACTGAGTTTTTCCCGGAAGTCAAAAAGGCTTTTTCCCACGGCTCTCAAATTCTCCGCACAAAGCTCCGAACAAAGCGTCAAACGTATAATCGGAGTAACTGTATCCTGCAAGCACATCGCTTGCCCACATCAGTTCATCGGAATTTGTGGGAGTCATTATCGAAAGAACGACAACTTTTTTCCCTGATCCCTTTAGCGATTTTGCGATTAATGCGCTCCGTTCGCTGGAAACGCAGACAATCACCGTATCATATTTTTTTACAACAACGGGAAGATTTTCCATCACCCATAAAGTTTCGTTCGGACCAAGTTCGTAGCTGAATTTATATTCATCGGAATCGGGAAAACGTTTTTTTCCTGCACGGAAAAATCCCGGAAGTGAACCGACCAAAAGCACATTGCCGGAATCCTTTGCGGAAATCGGGATTGACGACGCCTTGAGTTTTGTTACGGAACGGCATGCCTGCCCAAGAAAAAAAGCGTCTCCGTCCTTGTCGGGAATTGAAAGCGATATTTTTGCAGGGTCGGGATAAAGAGGCGCAGGATTTTTTCCCTTAAAATAGTCCAGTTTTGCCTTTACGACCCTGTAAGCCGCGTCGCTCACCCTTTCTTTGAACAAAGGATTTGTCCTCATCAAAGAAAGGGAGTTTACCCATAGGGCTTCGTCCAAGCCGGCCGTCCTTGAAGAAATCACAATATCATTTCCAGCTTCTATAGCCATTTTGAACGCATTGCTAAGAGAGCCCGCATAAATCGTGTCGCCGCTCATCATCATGTCGTCCGTGATTATAAGCCCGTCAAATCCGAGTTGAGTTCTTAGCAAATCCGTAAGAAAATATTTTGAAAGCGAAGCGGGTGCGCCGCTTGGGTCAATCTTAGGGAACGCAAGATGCCCCGACATTATCGCCGGAATGCTGTTTTTTATAAGATAAACAAACGGAGAAAGTTCCCGGTTTGTGAATGTCTCGAAATCTATGTCAATCACCGGAAGATGTATATGCGAATCGAATTCCGTGTCTCCATGCCCCGGAAAATGCTTTGCCGTCGGAATTACGCCTGCCGCCTGGCTTCCGCTTGCCCACGCCTGCCCCAAGATTCCGGCATTTTCTGGGGAATTTCCAAATGAGCGTGTTCCTATTATCGTGGAATTTTGGTTCGTAAAAAGATCCACGGACGGAGCAAAATTCATGTTTATTCCAAGGGCTTTTATCTCTCGGCTTATGTAATATGCGCTGTACCATGCGTCCACCGGATAGCCGGACGCTCCAATCGCCATGTTTCCGGGCGTTACCAAGGTTTCGCCTTTCACGTGCCGTATCCAGCCGCCTTCTTGATCGGTCGCCACAAAAAGAGGGATTTTAAATCTACGGGAAGCCGCCGATTTCTGCAGGCTGGCGATGGATTTTGCCACCAGATGAATGTCGTCGGTGTTCCAGCCGAAAATTTTTACGCTTCCAAGACCGATTCCGCCCACCCAGTGGTATAAAAGCGGATTCGGCTCTTGTCCTGCCCAACCGAACATAAGGATTTGCGAAAGGAGTTCCTCGTCCGTCATTTTTGAGACAATCAGCGTGGAAAGTTTTTCCGAAGGCATATCGGACCAGAAATCTATATCGTCGCCGGACAAGGTGTTCTGCTGGGCAAAAATCGAGAAGCCCACAAAAAACATCGCCACAATTCCAAACTTCTTCATCTTTTCGATTATACCAAGTTTCGGATTTTGTTTACACTGCGCCGCAACAAACAAAAAAGGTGTTGCCCAAAAACAATTTTTGAACAACACCGAATATGTACACGGACTGCGGCTTTGCCATGACCAGCCCGAAAAAAAAGGAACTCGATTTTGAGTTCCTTTGCAAGGTGTCTAACAGAATCGAACTGTTTCATAGTGGTTTTGCAGACCATTCCCTTCCCACTTGGGTAAGACACCAAATAACACGGCTATAATATCAAGGAATAGTTTTTTTGTCTATAGCACTGAAAATTCGTAAAAAGATTTGAAATCCGAAAGCGTTTCAGGAAATCTGCCGCACATTCTTGATTTGGAAATATCCGCTTCCAAGTCAAAACGAAAAATTTCATTTTCGGACAATAACGATTTCATCAAAATAATAATCAGCAGACGAAAACAAAATATTGAACGGTATTTCCAGGCAGAACGCATCTCCGTAATCGAAAAACGGAATCACATAATCTCTGTTCTCTTTTCCCTGAAAATAAGCGGTTTTCATGTCCGGGATTATTTTTTTGCTCACCATGACCCTGCATTTTGCAAAATCCATCATCGCTTCCGCAATTTCCTGCGCATAATAATCAGACCAGTCGAAAGAGTCATCCATCACATCAATGTCCTGCTCATTTCCCAGCAGGAACGGGATATAACATTCTCTCCCCTGAATCGTGGGCAAGAAAAATCTTTCAGTTTCATCCATTGTTCCGGGCGCTATTTTTATGAAAATTTCAACGCCGTCTTCGGATTCGCTTTCAACTTTGTTTATCTGCGCATTGTCGGGAATCGTATCAAGCAAATCTTCAAGGAAACTGTCAAAAGGTCCCTCGAAATTTTTATCGTCCAACGCAGAAAGGACTTTTGACATCGTGATTTTATAGTAAATATGGTATTTTCCGTTTCTATAGGTTATCGACTGCACATAATCGACGCATGACGTAAAAGCAAGCGCAATCGCCAACGCAAAAATCCACAAAAAATGATGTTTTTTGCTTTTCATGTTTTCTCCATAATCACTTAATTTCAAAAAATATTTTTAAAGCATTTTGCAAAAATGAGTTAAAGGAAAATATTCGGTAACAATAATTTTTGCGGTGCAAAAAAGTCGTATTGAAATCACCGCATTTTTAGCCACAAAAGGCTTTTGCCGTCGTCCGTTTTGCCGCCCTAAAAACGCATTTTAAGGTTTTAAAGACGGTTTTAATTTTACGATTGCGTCTATTGCGGCGGCGCAATCTTCGGAGTTTGCGAAGAACAAAGTTACGTTTCCCATTTTGTCTGTGAGCAGCCTGACGGAAGTAAAATCATCTTTCTCAGACGGCGAAGAAACTTTCAACCTTGGAATAGAATGAATTTCGCTCAACGCCAAATAATGCCCTGCATTTATTATTCCGTTTTCGTAAACTCCGCAATGCCTGTAAAGAGCCAGTTCTTCAGTTCCCATGGCGACACCCAAAATCGCAACAAGACAGGCGATTGAATCTCCGATTAAACCGAGTTCCCTGAAGGCAAGGATTGCGATTATTGCCGCACTGCAGACGATTATAAAAATCTGCAGCGCAAGCATTTTGCCTTTTGCCAGATACACAGGTTTTCCGGCTTTTTTCAATATCATTTTTACCCTTAAAGGCATCGTAAAAACAATCAAAAAATAGATGACGGAACAACCAATCAACACGGACATTCTAAAAATTCTCGAATCCATTAAAACCTCTGCTTTCTCTCTAGGCAACTAATTTTACGGGTAGATTCTTAAAACGTCAAAGTTTTTTTTATATTTCCACGGAATCGGAATCAGAACTACTTGAATCCGCGCGCCGTAAGAGCGTCAGCAAGGATTTCGGCACGTTTTATGGTTCGTATCACAAGCGGAACAAAAAGCGGAACGACCGCCCTTATTTTTTTTACGAAGCCCTTTGCTTTTCCGAACGCACCTCGAACAAGCTGGGTCTTAATTATGCAGATTGCCTCTTCGAGCAAAAGCGGAACAAATCGGAAAATTATTTCCATAAGAATCACAGGATACCTTACGGGGACACCAATGACTTTCAGCGGAAAAAGAAGCGTTTCAAGTCCGTCTATAATATCGTTCTCGTCCGCCGATGCCGCAAATGCCATTATGGAGCATAACGCAGCTTCCGTGTGGAGCAAAGTTTTTATGCAGAAAAAAATCTTTCCCATCGAAACGCTGAAAAACGCATAATCGACAAAAGGCGTTTCACCGGCAGGAACCGGAGCGAACATAAATTCCACAAGAAAAAAGAACAAAAGAAGAGGCACGACTTTTACCATTGCGGAAAAAAGCCGTCTTAGCAAACAGCCCGAAAAAAGAGCGTACACAAAACTAAGAAAAGCGAACAGACCGCAAAGCCAAAGCGGTTTTACGACAAGTGCCGAAACGAATATTCCGATGAATAAAAGATATTTTGCGGCTGGCGGAATCTTTTTTAATGGAGCAATTTTTTTTGCAGAAGCGAGGGACGAAGAGCCTGAAAGACCGATTTCTGAAAAATCCTGAAGATTTTTAAGAATTTTTACGCCTTCAAGCGGAAACTGCCGTTCAAGCAAGAGATTTTGGCTTTCCCGTTTTTTACGCACATTCTCGGCAGAATCAACGGAACTTGTTTTTTGAACGCCGCTTTTTTCATTTTCGGAATGTTTTTTTTCCGTTCCGTTATAGGAAGAATCCTCAGCTCCGACTGGAAAATCATTCGCATTGAGTTCTGCATGATTTTTTTCTCCGGAAAAATTTTCAAGGATTTCTACGATTTTACCGCCCTCAAGATGAAAATGCTCGTCGGCAAAATCCGCTTCGTCTGCATGGTGAGTTGAAAAAAGAACCGTTTTTCCTTCATCACAGAGATTTCGCATAAGCAAAAGGATTTTCGAGCGAGCCTCGCCGTCAAGACCTGCCGTAGGCTCATCGAACAGAAAAACGTCCGCATCCATAGCTATTATGCCTGCAAGCGAAAGCCTGCGTTTTTCTCCGCCGGACAAAGTAAAAGTCTGCCGGGACGCAAAATCATCGAATGGAAGCGAAACTTTTTCCATGGCGGATTTTACAGCGGATACAAGAAGTTTACCTTTTTTCCCACGGTTTGCAGGTCCGAACGCAACGTCATCGACGGCAAATGTCTCGAACAAAGCCGCATCGCTGTTCTGCTGAGCAAGCGCAGGGCGACCTAGCGCATATATCGCCGAACTTTCAGAAGTGCAGGAACGAAGCCCCGAAAGGATTTCAAGAAGCGTTGTTTTTCCGCTGCCCGAAGCTCCGGTAAGAGATATAAGCGTCCCCTTTTTAAGAGAAAAAGAAATGCCGTCCAGCACCGGAGAATCTGAGTCCGTATAAGAAAAGAAAATATTTTCGGCTGTCAAAGAAATTTCTTTGGCGGAAGGCAATTTTTTTTCGTTTCTTATAAATCGCCCGATATTTTCGCCGTTTTCAGCGATTTTTTCCACACGGAATTTATTTATCTCAAAATCAAGGGCGAACACTTTCCGGTAATGCAAAAAGCCGTCGCCTTTAAGAAAATCGTTTCGGCTTCCGTGCCACAAAAGCCGCCCTTTTTCCATCATGATTATTTTTTCAGCCCTAAAAACGGCTTCGCTTTCGTGGCTGACATGAAGAATAGTTTTTCCTTTTTTATGAAAGTCGTCCAGAAAATCAAATATTTCCCGCCTTGAAAACGGATCAAGCATCGAAAGCGCCTCGTCAAGAATAAGCACATCGGGATTCATGCCGATTATTCCTGCAAGGGCGAGTTTTTGCGTTTGCCCAAGAGAAAGCGACATAGACCTTCGAGAGACATATGAAAGAAGTCCGACGGCGGAAAGAGATGCACGGGAAACGGATTCGACTTCGGTTTTGGAAAGCCCCTGATTTTTTGGACCGAAAGCGGTATCTCGCTCCACAACCGAACAGATAATCTGGTCTTTAGGCGACTGGAACACGATTCCAACCCGAAAACCGTCCCGCACTGAAACAGAACCCGACGCAGGTTCAAGAAGGCCGGCGATTATCCTTGAGACGGTGCTTTTTCCACTTCCGTTCACACCGGCAAGAACCGTGTAAGACTTTTCTTCCAAGTCAAAACTTAGATTGTCTACGGCAGGTTTTTTGGCGTTTTCGTATGAAAAACTGACATTTTTAACTGAGACGGCGTTCATCGAAAAACGATGATAACCGAAATCCGGGCAAGGAACAACACGTATAAAGATTTTAAGGGGAATAAAAGGGCTGGGCAAAAACTTGTTAGTCTTTCGATTCACTAATAAAAGCTTTCGCTTTGGTGGTTTTATTTTTTTTAAGTTAAAACCGCGCAAGGCATGGAGCTGTGCCGAAGGCAGGATTTTGAAAGCCCCGTGACGGGGCTTTCAAAAGACCGAGCGGATAGCGGGCAGCGGAACGCCGCTTGGAAGATGCGTTTCGCCCAAATAAATTGTAAAATAAAAATCAGTCGCCACAATTTTTATTGGGGGCAAAAACTGCGGCTAACAGGCAAAAAAAAGCCGGAAACTTTCGTCTCCGGCTTCGATATGCGATATTGGGATTGAACCAATGACATCTACCGTGTGAAGGTAGCGCTCTACCACTGAGCTAATCGCACGTATGGTGCTACTATAGCATTTTGCATGCGTTAAGCAAAGAACTTTTAGATAAAAACTTAATGTTCAAAACGTTTTCGGATTTTATGCGATTTGATGGAATTTCGAGCCGTAAAAAGAGTTGGGGAAAAGGCATAAACCCTTTCCCCAACAATAAGTAATGCTTTCGCAAAACTTAAACGCTTTTTGCCATTTTGAAAAACTTAGATGCTCAACTAGTAGGCAAAAAGCATATTTTTCTATTCAGTTGTGCGGACCGTGCGGAAGCCCAAGATGAAACTTGGCGTATCAGGTGCGTGCCTGTCTCTGCTCGACACGGCGCAATCGTACGAACGACTCTTCCAGCTGCCGCCGCGGTCAACCCGAAACGACGCACTTTTTGAATAACCGAGCGGATTTTCCACAAAATTGTTGTTGCCGGTGTACTTATTGTCGTCAACCGTGATTTTTTTATATCCTTCCCGATCAAAGCACCATTCCCACACATTTCCAGTCATGTCAAAAAGCCCCAACGCATTCGCCGCCTTTAATCCGACTTCATGCGTTTTTCCAAAAGAATTTGACTCGTACCAACCATAATTATCAAGGGGCTGGTCGTAAGGCGTTTTCGCAAAACCTGAAGGAACATTTTCAGTATCCACGCCGGAATAAGCGTATTTCCAGCATTCCTCGTTAGGGTCTCCGCCGCGAGCCGCATACTCCCATTCGGTTTCTGTCGGAAGTCTGTAGCCGAATTTCGTCCATTTTCTATTTTCCGCATCGTAGGCAGGATATACGTCCTTTTTTGCCGCCGCGTCGGATTTTGTATATGGATTTGAAAGGGCATCGTCGCTGTAGTACACGCAATCGTTTTCGCTCATCGTTTTCTTTGTAAGTTCGTTGCAGAACGCCACCGCATAGAACCAAGTAACTCTTTCCACAGGACGCATTGCCTGCTCTTCGCCGTCCATTGCACCAGTAAGAAAATGACTTGGATTATTTCCCATAATCGAATTGTAAAGCTGTTGCGTTACCTCGTATTTTGACATCACAAACGGACTAAGTTTTATCCTGCGATCTTTTAGAAAACCGCCTTTCAAATTCGGCTCGCCATCGAGCGGCAAGTAGCCGCTCCAACTGGAATCATCACGCATTGTAACCGTGCCGACCGTTCCAGTAGGAATTACAACAACCTCGCCCGTCTTTTTTATGTCAGTTCCGCCAATCAACAAATTTCCGTCGGCGTTCATCCAAGACTCACTCACATCTTTTCCCTGCGCCTGACCTTTCGTGGCAGTTCCTATAAGCCCGCCGTTTGAAAGCGTCCATTTTGCGTAAAGGGTAACTGTTCCCTCCGCATTTCCGATAAAATTATCCACGGTTGCACCATCGGAATAGGATGTGCCGCTTCCGTCGGCATTTATGTTCCAGCCTTTGTAAAGATATTCGTCTCTAGAAAAACCGTTGCTTTTCAATTTTTGCGGAATGCCGTAAACGAAAGTCTGGTTTTCCATCGTGCCGTCGCCACCGTTCGAATCAAAACGCACTGTCACAACTTTTCTGTCGTAGAAGATTTTTACCACAGTCGAGCCGTCTGCGTTTATCGTCATCTGATCGAAAGGTTTTGCTTCAAAACCTTCAAAATCCTTTTTTACGGCTTCCGTAGTTCCGAAAGCAACGCCGTTTTTTTCGTCGGAAGAAGAAGCGTCCAACGTGTATTCAGCGTCAGAAGCGTTCTGCTTGTAATGCTCAACTTTATAGAAGATTCCCTCTTTCGGCTTGAACATCACCGATACATCAGTTTCCTTGGTAACCTTGAGGCTCGCCTTGTTCTCATCAAGCAAATCCTGAACCATTCCCGAAGCCCATTCAGTTTTGTAGCCTTCGCTCGGAGTAGCCGAAAACACAAGGATTTTTCCATTTTCCACAGAGCCGCCGCTTTCAAAATCATTTCCGTCAAGCGTAACTCCGACGCTTCCGTTTCCGACCACCGTATATGTCGCCGTAAAACTTTGAACGTCACTTTTTACATTAAACTTGCATGAGGCGAACAAAAACAAAATCGCCGAGACGCTTGAGAGCGTCAAAAAAATCTTTTTCATCGATTCTCCTAAAATCTTCCCTTCAGATTCATAAAAGACCGCTTTTCAATCGGCACTAAAAAGAAAAAGCGTCCGTCTTCAAAATGCCTGTAAAAAAGTGACAACAACTCTCCGCCACATAGTTTGCATATAGTTCGGATTTCACAGTCCGACCGTGTTTTTCAGGCACACCTAAAACCGCACGCAACATAACACAATTTTATTTCTTAGACAATAGTTTTTGAAAATTTTATGAAAACTCTTTTCCGTCGTAAAAATTAAATTTTGCGGAGAATTCAAAAAAATGACAGATTTTTATAATATTTCAATAATCTGAAACTTGTTTTTCAATTTTCTGCGATTTCGGCAAAATGCAATTCTTCTATAAATCGGTGAACCGAAATCGGCAAAGATTTTCTTTTTCCTTGTTGAATAAAAGCAAAGCAAATATTGATTTTAGCGCGTTTTTGCGGGCTGTTGATACGCATTCCCATTTTCATTATATTATTGGAACTAAAATCGAAATTAATTTTTAAAGAGGTAACAATATGGCTTTTGATATTTCAAAGATGAGAAATATCGGTATCAGTGCCCACATTGACTCAGGAAAAACAACAACTTCTGAACGAATTCTGTTCTATTGTAACAAGATTCATGCGATTCACGAAGTTCGCGGAAAAGATGGTGTCGGTGCTGTTATGGACAACATGGAATTGGAACGCGAGCGCGGAATCACAATCCAGTCGGCAGCAACACAGGTTCAGTGGAAAGATTACACCATAAACCTTATCGACACTCCGGGCCACGTAGACTTCACGGTAGAAGTAGAACGCTCTCTTAGAGTTTTGGACGGTGCGATAATGATTCTTTGCGCCGTTGCCGGAGTTCAGTCCCAGTCAATCACTGTAGACCGCCAGTTGAAACGCTATCACGTGCCTCGAATTGCATTTGTGAATAAATGTGACCGACAAGGAGCAAATCCTATCCGTGTGTGCGGACAGCTTAGGGATAAATTGGGTCTCAACGCCCACATGATGGAACTTCCTATCGGTCTTGAGGAAAAACTTGAAGGAGTCGTGGATTTGGTTGCCATGAAGGCAATTTATTTTGACGGCGCAAACGGCGAAAATATCCGTATCGCAGAAATTCCTTCTCACCTTGTGGAAGACGCAAAAAGGTATCGACAGGAAATGGTCGAGGAAGCCTGCAACTTTGACGACGACCTTATGGAAAAAGTCCTTGAAGGACAGGAACCTGATGAGGCTCAGCTTATCGAAGCAATCCGAAAAGGAACAATTTCCGAACAGTTTGTAGGCGTTTTCTTGGGTTCCGCCCACGTGAACAAGGGAATCCAGCCTCTGCTTGATGCGGTTACCCGCTATCTTCCGGCTCCTAATGAAGTAAAGAATGTCGCCCTCGATTTGGATAACAACGAAGCGGAAGTTCCGCTTGAATCCGTGGACAACAAGCCTTGCGTGGCATTGGCATTCAAACTTGACGACGGACAGTACGGTCAGTTGACATACACCCGCGTATATCAGGGAAAAATCAAGAAAGGCGAGGAACTGTACAACACCCGCAACAAGAAGAAATTCAAGGTCGGACGACTTGTACGAATGAATTCTGCCCAGATGGAAGACATCAACGAAGGTTGCGCAGGCGACATCGTTGCCCTCTTCGGCGTGGACTGCGCTTCCGGCGACACGTTCACAGGTGGCGGAGTAAATCTTTCAATGGCATCAATGTTTGTTCCTGAGCCGGTAATCTCACTTTCGATAACGCCAAAGGACAAGCAGGCTTCTATGCAGCTTTCAAAGGCGTTGAACAGGTTCACAAAGGAAGATCCTACGTTCCAGACATACACCGACCCCGAATCCAACGAAACAATCATCAAGGGAATGGGCGAACTTCATCTTGCAGTCTATGTAGAACGAATGAAACGAGAATACAACTGCGAGGTAACCACAGGCGCTCCGCAGGTAGCATACAGGGAATCTATAACCGCACGCGGAGACTTTAACTATACCCACAAAAAGCAGACCGGTGGTTCAGGTCAGTACGGTAGAGTCGCAGGATTCATGGAGCCTGATTCGGAAAAGGACTACGAGTTTGTTGACTCAATAAAAGGCGGCGCAATTCCTAACGAGTTCATTCCTTCGTGCGACAAGGGATTCCAGAAGGCTGTCAAGGAAGGTTCGCTTATCGGAGCTCCTATCGTGGGCGTAAAAATCACGATAAACGATGGTCAGTATCACCCTGTGGACTCAAACGACAACGCATTCCAGACCGCTGCTATCGGAGCGTTCCGGGAGGGATATTCAAAAGCGAAGCCTGTAATTCTTGAGCCTATAATGAAAGTTCAGATTGCGGCTCCTAACGAATTCCAGGGAAACGTTTTCGGTCTTATAAACCAAAGACGAGGGATTATCGGCGAGACCACGGACGAGAACAACACATCCGTAGTGAATGCGGAAGTTCCGCTTTCAGAAATGTTCGGTTTTTCTACCATTCTCCGCTCTTCAACCCAGGGAAAGGGAGAATTCACCATGGAATTCCTGAAATACGGAAAAGTTCCTAACACCGTTGCCGACGAACTGATAAAGAAACATCAGGAAGAAAAGGCAAAGGGTAACAAATAACGGAAAACCGTTCATTCAGGAGGATTTTATTTATGGTAAAACAGGATCTTATAAATCATAGCCCGGTCAGGTTGTTCGAAAAAATTTCCGACGGCGGTCTAAAATCAGGTCAGATGGGACTTATAACGGCAAAAAAAGGATTGGGAAAAACATCCGTGCTTGTTCAGTTCGGTCTGGATGCCCTTATCCAGGACAAGCCGCTCGTCCACGTGTCGTTTGACCAGCATTCGTCAAACGTAATCACATGGTATGAGAACGTGCTTTCGGAAATCGGCAAGAAAAAGAATTTCGGCGATACGACGGAATTGAACGAATCGATTGTCAGCAACAGAATCATACTGAACTTCAATCAGGAAAATTTCACCTTGCCAAAAGTTGTGCGAACAATAAAGGCTCTGAAAGAAGGCGGAACGAACATCTCTGCCATAGTCGTAGACGGTGCTGATTTTTCAAAAATCTCAAAAGAGGATATTGCATCGGTCGCAGACTATGTAAAATCCGAGAAAATCGTAGCTTGGTTCAGCGATACAAACGAGGCCGCAAAACTTTCCGAAACAGTAAGCAAAGATTTTCTTCCGTATTTTTCTACGGTGGGGCATCTTGCATCAAGCGGAAACAGCGTGGAACTCACCGTGCTGAAATCCGATGACAAGGAAATCGAACCGGTAAGCCTAAAAATTGACTCAAAAACAATGCTGATGTCAAAATAGACTTATAGGTCTGAAAAGCAAAAATCCGCTCGATGATTTTCGGGCGGATTTTTTTATGCACGAAAAACCGGACAATTCCATCCGTTTCGTGACAGTCGTTTTTTATGCAACGGATTTTTTTGCAATTCTTAAACCGATAATCGGCTGTCCGCTACTCCTTCCACTTCTCATCTTCTTCTTCGAGTTTCGGACGCTTTACGTCTTTTGCACCCTGCTCCTCAAGCTCCTTCCACGGCATAAAAAATCCCTTCAGCGTCCTTGTGCCTGTCGCCGCGATATCGTCTTCCAGTATTTCGCCCCAAGGAATTCTTCTTCGTTTGCGGCTGTTTTTCGGTTCGTTTTCTTTATCGAGTTCCGCAAGATAGTCATATTTTTTCAAAAGAAGATACATTGCGTTCTCCCTGGAAAGTCCGATTCCGGCAAGTCCGGGGGCAAGACCAAGAAGAATGACCGACATAAAAAGCAGAAAAATATTGTACAGACTAATCACAAAACTTTTTCCGAAATTATCGAACAGAATCACAAAACATTTTTTCATGCTTTTTCCAAAACGGTCATGCAGAAGCGAACGCAAAGCTGGATACCAAAAAAGTCCCATATAAATCGAAGCGGAAATCCACAGAAACATGAATCCGGCAAGAAGTCCCGCAAAGGAATCCTGCTCGCCAGTTTTTAGTTTTACCGAAGAATCGTTTTCCCCTGCAATTTCACTTTCCATTCTGCCTTCCGCCTCAATCATGCTTTTCTGCAAAGAAACACGGGAATTGAACTGCGGCTTTAAATAATAAATTGCGCCGACAATAGTAATTATCGTAACAACGTAGAGAACAAGACCGTATTTTATCCCGTCCTTTACGCAGCCTTTTATTGCCTTAAAAAAATCTCTGAGTTCGAGGACGCCGTAATCCACTATCTCAGCGGCACTTTCCGCCCACGCAAGCGCCATTATGGAAGCGCACAGAATCAGGGCAAGCGCAAAAAATGCCCAAAGCGCAACACCAAGCACGGCAAGACTTTCAGGAATCTTGGTGACAAAAAAAGCTCCGATTCCAAGAACAACAATAACAGCATCCAAAATCAGGTTTGGAACAAAGAAAAGCAGGACATTGTCCCAACCTTCGTAAAAATTCTTTCTGAAAAAAAATCCAAGCATGAAGGGATTGTAGCATATAAACAGATGAGTTTTAATAGGGACGATTTGAGGTTTCGACTGAATTGTAAAAATTATGCTTTCATCATTGGGGAATTCGCCGATGAGAATCGACTGCGAGGCGCAATTTTTTTTTTGCACCTCAAAAAATCAGCATTCCTCAACTGAATCCGGATCGAATTCCACGGAATCCATACCGTCGGAACAATTTTCGCATCCGCGTTCAATCTGCTGTTGCAATTCTGACGATATTATTTTTTCGATGGGATTTTCATTGACTTCAAACTGGATTTCCTCATCGTCGTCGCTTGTAGTCTTGAACTGTTCAAGCACATTTTCAAGGTCCGCCATATTTCTGTAGCCTTCCTTGCTCAAATTCCCGACGGTTTCCATCCTTTCGACGATATTTCCAGTGCCTTTTTTTATCCCGTTAAAAACTTGAATCACCTGCTTGAAAAGTTTTTCAATCGATGAAATCTCCTCCGAAATCGTATCCTGCTGAGAAGCAATGTTTACGCAATATCCGTTGATTTTGTCGGCGGCATCGGCGGTAATGTCGGTCTTTTGGGTGATTTGGCTTGCCCTGGAGCCAAGTTCTTCAAGTCCGCCCGAAATTTCCTTGAACGAATCTATAACAACAGCGGAATGCGAACTCACCTTTCCGAACGCAAGGGTCGCAGCGTGGCTCGCCTTAGTAGCTTCCGTAACCTTGTTTATTATGTTGGTGATGGAATCGTTTATTTTTTGCGCATTTGTCGCCGTCGATTCCGCAAGAACTTTTATCTCCTCGGCAACCACGGCAAATCCTTTTCCGGCATCTCCTGCGTGGGCAGACTCTATCGCGGCGTTCATCGAAAGAAGATTCGTTTTTTCAGAAACGCCATCGATAATCGTTATGATTTCCGCAATCTCGTCAAGCTGGGTCATAACATCCTCAAGAACGGACGCAGTAAAGGCGATTTTCTGGTCTCCGTCAAACACAAGCGACTTCATTTCTTCGGCATTCTTAGTGCGTAAAAGGGCATTTTCCTTTATCGAAATAAGGGCGTTCACCATAGAGGAAATCGAACTTGTGCTTTCGTCGATTGCAGATGTCTGCTCGGCATTATCCACGACCAATGTTTCAACCTGCCGGTTTATTTCTTCGATGGCACGAGCGGCGTTTGTCACGGATTTATCGATATGCTCGAACTCGGAACTTATCGCCTCTATGCTTCCGTTGATTTCTTTAGTCGCGGCGGCAGTGCTTGAAGCGGAATCGTTTATCGAATAGCCGGAAGAAATCGCCCGTGCCGCAGTTTTCTTTACAACGATGAAAAAATCGTTCACGGCTTTTACCATTCCGTTCATATTTCCCATGAGGTCCTGCATTTCCGTGCTTCCGGACGGAACAATGCTGTGCCTAAAATCTTTTTCAGCCAAACCGGACGAAAAATCCCGGACTCGAAGAATGTTTTTGCTCACAACTCCTGTTCCAAGCCTAATCAGAACAAAAATAAGAACCACAAAAACAGCTCCCAAAAAAATCTCCATCGCATAAAGAAGTCTGCTGATTCTTTCAACCTGAATTCCAAGCATTTCATTCATGACTTCAAGGCTTTCCTTCAACGAGGCCTCCTCTTTCATGATGTCTTTCATCTGGTTGCGAATCAAAAATTGCTGGCTGTACAAAAGATTCACGTTCTCATCCTCGGGAAAACGCTCGAACGCCACCTGAATTCCGCTTCGTCTTACCAAAGATTTTACCTCGTCGGAAAGCGCGATTTCCTGCATCGTTTTATACTGATTGTTGAACGGATTTATCATGCCAAGGATTTTTGACCAGCGGCTCTTAACCGTCATAAGGTTGTCAGCAAAATCCTTTCCAAAATATTTGGTAACTTTGTCGTCATGAAGTTTATGGAACTTTTTGTTCAACGACACCAGCTTTTCGTTCCATTCCGTGTAAAGAGTGTCCGGTTCTATCGCCCACGAAACAGTCTGATTCAGATAATTGGTTATGTTGGAAAATCCAAGCTGCACCGAACGCTGAAGGTACTGATAATCTGTCAGGCGATTTATAAATCCTATTCCTAAAAAAGATAACACCACAAGAACCGTCATCTGCAAGGCGGCGACCAATGCAATGAGGGCAAATTTTGTTCTTAGGTTTAATCTTCTTGTTTTCTTGAAATCTCTCATTCGGGTAATATTATCACACAAAGTCTGTTTTCGCAAAAAAAATTAGGCGCCCTTTTATCTAAGCCGCCCGATTTTTTTATTTTTTTTAGAATATTTTTCAGCCGCAATAAAATCGCATCCTAAGAAATCTTGCAGATTTGGCGAGGCTTTTCATTCCTTAAAATGCAGCGGTTAAGAGAATATCAATTCTCTTAACCGCTGCATCCGTGCGCAAAAGCACACACGTAAATCTGCGAGTTTGCCGAAAGGGAAACTCGCAGCGTTTTTAAGCGGTACTATATTGTACCGCTTAAAATAAACATTCCGTTCCAAAAGCATACCAAACCAAAAAATCCGGCATTTTTACAAAACTCCGGATTTTCAGTTTTTGGGAATGCATTGGCTTAAAAAACTTTCGCCTTACAAAACCGCCTTCATTCCTGTCATGTACGCGCGAAGTTTTCTTCCCACTACTTCAATCGGGTGGTTACGGATTTCGGCGTTCACTTGCACCAAAACCTGATTCGAAACGGAAGAATCCTTTACTTCAAGCCCCTTTCCGATAACGTCGGCATGAAGCTTAGGCATAAGGCTTTTTTCCATAAGCGGAGCGGCGACGCGTGCAAATAGATAGCAACCGTACTCTGCCGTGTCGGAAATCACCCGATTCATCTCGTAAAGCCGCTTTCTGTCTATAAGGTTTGCGATAAGCGGAACTTCGTGCAAAGACTCGTAATATGCGGACTCACTTTTTATTCCGGCATCAACCATCGTCTCAAACGCAAGTTCGCAGCCAGCCTTTACCATGGCAACAAGCAGGATTCCCTTGTCCAAATACTCCTGCTCGGAAATATCCTCGCCCGACTCTTCCGCCGATTCAAAAGGAAGCCGTCCGGTCTCCTCTCGCCACGAAAGCAGATCCTTGTCCTTGTTTTTCCAGTCCTCCATCATTGTGGAAGAAAATTTTCCCGAAATGATGTCGTCCATGTGCTTTCTGTAAAGCGGAGTCAAAAGTTCCTTTATCTCTTTGGAAAGTTCGTTCGCCCTAATCTTCGCAGGATTTGAAAGGCGATCCATCATGTTCGTAACGCCGCCCCACTTCAAAGCTTCGGAGACCACATTCCAGCCGTGCATCAAGAATTTTGTCGCATATTCGGAAGAAATCCCTTCGGAAACCATCTTGTCAAAGCACACGATAGTTCCTGTCTGAAGCATCCCGCAAAGAATCGTCTGCTCGCCCATCAGGTCCGACTTGACTTCAGCCACAAACGAAGACTCAAGAACGCCCGCCCTTGAACCGCCCATTCCTACAGCCAAAGCCTTTGCATAAGCCCAGCCCTTCCCCTCAGGGTCGTTTGCAGGATGCACCGCAATAAGATCCGGAACGCCGAATCCCCGCTTGAATTCCTGATAAACCTCAGTTCCCGGACCTTTTGGAGCGCACATCACAACCGTTATGTCCGGTCTTATCTGCATTCCTTCTTCAACGATATTAAATCCGTGCGAATACCAAAGCGCAGAACCTTTCTTCATTCTTTTCATAACCTCGGAAATCACAGAACTGTGCTGCTTGTCCGGCGTAAGATTTCCAACCAGGTCGGCACTGGGAATCATTTTGTCGTAAGCGCCAACTTCAAATCCATTTTCAGTGGCGTTCTTCCACGACTGCCGTTTTTCAGAAATCGCACTTTCCCGAAGCGCATAAGCAACATCAAGCCCGGAATCCCTTAGACACAGCCCCTGGTTCAGTCCCTGCGCGCCGCATCCAACAATAACAATCTTCTTCCCCTTCAGAGCATTCACGCCGTCGTCAAATTCTTCCTTAGCCATCGAACGGCAATGCCCCAGCTGCAAACGCGCCTCTCGCCACGGAATTGAATTAAAATAATTTTCTCCCATCTTACAGTCCTCTTTTTTCTTTTGGATGCCCCCCTTTGCCCGAAAACGGGCAAAGGGTCGGGTGTTCCGCCGCCCGCTATCCGCTCGGTCTTTTTAAAGCCCCATCACGGGGCTTTAAAAATCCTGCCTTCGGCACGGCTACATACCCTAGCACTTTCTTACAAAATTATATATTCTCCAAAGAATTGAGTAAAGTGAAACAATTTCACAGATTCGCCCCGATTTTGCGTAAAAAAGTGATGATTTTTACAAAATTTCATGTTTTTTTCTACAAAAAATTATAATGCGGTTGCCCTGCCCCTGTGAGGGCAATCTAGCTAACATTATTTTAAACCGCAACACAACTTGTCTGCGTTGAACTACTTGTTATGTGCTATTTATTTTTCATTATATTTTTCTATGCTTTTATGTAAGTTTTCTCTCAAATCTTTTGTTTTTTCAAAGAGTTTTTTCATTTTTTCCGAAATTTCATCTACGTTGGTTATATCTTCAATTTTCATTGATGAATGTCCTTTCTTGTATTGAATTCTTGTATAAGTAGAATTACCATAACCTTTAAAATTAAATCCATTCCCTTTCAAAATATTTAAAAATTCTGTACGTTTATTAGAATCATCAAATGGTCCAACTTCGACTTTTAAATAAAGATTTCCACTTAGACCGTTTTCTGTATTTTTATCTTCAAATAATTGAAAAAAATAACCACAGACATTTCCATTCTGCCAGTCTTTTTCTCTTCCATCTGTAGTATTTTTTATGACGGTATCAGCAAATGGAAAAATCTTTTATTTCCTTTCTCATATTTTTCAAGTTTTGTATTAACATCTGCATCAGAATTAAATTTTTCTATAAAATTTGAACCAGCTTCTAAAATAGAACTTTCTCCATTTTCTAAAATAAAATCAATAATTTCTCTATATTGCCTATAAATTTCTTTGGCAAATTCCTGCTCTTTTGTATTCGTCCCCAAAAGTTCCTCCAAAATCTTTATGTAATATAAAATAAAATCATCTGCAGCGTTGCCTAAAGAAGTTTTATAAGAAATAAGATTTTTTAATATTTCTACAATTTTAAAATATGTTATATGAAAATACTCAGATTTTAGATTTTCAGACGGTTCATCATTTTCATCAAGCGTAAGATAAACCGGTAAGATTATTGAGTTATCATATTTTTCCTCTACAAATTTTAAATAATCATAAAGTTGATTTTTTGACTGCTTAGAATAAATTTTATTTTCTATTAAAATCACAAAAGGATCTGCTTTTTCAACATTGCTATAACATTCAATAATTAAGTCTGTGGAATGATTTTTATATGTTTTTACTTCCCTTTGAACCTTTACAGTAAAGCCTCTGTTTTTACTAAAAGTAAAAATTACATTTTGAATATTTTTAATTTTTTCAGACTCTTCATCAGGGTTTGAAGCAACTGCATACAAAAATTATTCCTATAAATTCGGCAACCGCAGCCTTTATCAAAAGGCGAGGATTGGCGAATTGCCGCACTTTTGCAACGAAATGAAAAAGTGCAATCAATAGGCGATGTTTGCGATAAGCAAACTCGCAGCGTTTTTAGACAATGCCAACTGCATTGTCTAAAATAAGCCTTCTAAAAACTTAGTTCCATGATTATGAGATTCATTTGGATTAAAAAGCCACGCCAAAACATTTGAATGTCTTATTTCGTGGCTTTCCAATTTTAAAACTTTGAACGGATTAAAACTGGAAATTTCATCTGACAAAGAAATAAAATTCTTGTCGGCTAAAAGGCTTGAAAGAGATTTTATGCTAATGTTCGATGAAATTTCTTTGTTCATTTTTTACTCACTCACATACACGTGGAATGCCGCAGCTCCCGTTCTTCCGGCATCATATGGACTTACAATAAAGTAATAGCTTGCATTACTTTGCGGAGTTACTGTAATTTTGTCGTCAGAACTTGAACCGTCTAACTGACTTATAACAGTGGAACTTGAATCATATAAACTAAACATAGCATCAACTTTTGTTCCGTTTACCACCATGCCGGGGTTACAACCTGAATCTGCTATTTCAAAAGTATAAGTTTTATTTGCTTCAAGTGAGATTTTATAGACACTTGCCTGACCGGCACTTGTAAGAGCAACTTGTGTCCAATCGCTTTGTGTTGTGCTTGCCGCATTTCCGATTGAACTAGATGAAATATCTGTTGCAGAAGAACTATCAATGCTGACTGTTACAGTACATTGAGTGCTTAACAAAGAAACACTATCAGTTAAGGTAATTGTAGCAGTTCCGGGAAGAACTCCATAAACCGTAATAGTTTCGCTGCCGCTTCCATTTTGGGTAAAACTTGCATTTGCTATATAATTTCTTCCATAGTTTGCACTTGAAGAAACACTAAAAACTGGACTTGCGCCTGCCGGGACTGTGTAAGTTGCAGTAAGCGTTGCCGTCGATCCGGATTTTATACTCAAAGTATTTTGTGAAAATGCGAGGCCGGTAATCGGTTTTGTTTCATATACATGAACTGCAAAGTTACCGTTGTTACTCACAGTATAAGGGCGGCAAACTAAATAATAAGTGCCGTTTCTTTCTGGAACGTAGGTTAATGAATCATCCCACGTTTTTAAATATGCACCGTCTGAATCATACAGAATGAATACGCTATCTACTTTTGAAGGTAATATGCTTGTATTTGAGTCGGAAGATTCAAAAGTGTAGTTTTTACCACTTGTAAGATCTACCGAGTATACAAATGAGCCTTTTTGGTTTGTAAATGTTCCCTGTGTGTAATCACTTAATGTTGTACTGGTTTTACTTCCAATATTGGAAATTATTGCGTCAATAGAGCTTGTATTAAGGTTTACGGTTACTGTGCATGTAGCAGTAAGAGCGGAAACTGAATCTGTAAGCGTTATTGTATTGCTTCCACCCGGGTTCATCGCCCTGATTTTTAAAGTACCGGTTCCGTTTCCATTGTCGGTCATTGTTCCATAAGCATAGTTTGTGGGTTTTGAGTTGGTACTATTTGAACCGCTTGCTGTTACCGTAAAACTTGGAGTTTTATACCCTCCAGCCCCTGCATAGGTTACAGGTATATCTATATATCCGCCTGCATCAAGCGTTACAGAGTTTTTAGAAAGGGAAAGCGATGTTATAGCACTTACAGAATAAGTATAGATTGCGGTGCTTCCAACATATTGTGTGGAATCGGAGCTATTGTAGTAATATGGATAAACTACAAGATAATAAGTGCAATTTTTTTCCGGAGTAACACTTAAATCACCTGTATCTACATTTGCAATTTGATTTGAAGAAGAATCAAACAAATAGTATTTACTGTCAATTACTGTGATTCCGGCAGCTTGCATAGCAGATTTTATCGCAGAAACACTGTCGGCATTTAAAATTCTATACGCAACATTCGCTTTTGAGCAGTTCAACTTGTAGATATAGACTTTTTTCTCTGTGCTATACGTTAACTGCGTCCAATCGGAAAGTGTTGTGCTTTCAGCAGAGTTTACAGTAAGGGTTCCGTCTATGTCAGAGTCGCTGACAAGACTTGTTACATTTAGTGTTTTTGAAATTGGGTAAGTTGTGTTTTCAAAAGTAATTGTAATTTTATCAGCAAAAAGATACGGCAAGTTGTTTGTAAGCTTAATCTGCTTGTTTGTTGGATCCCAAGTTGCACTTACATTAGAATATGAACTCGAGCTTACACTAAAAGTAAGGCTTAAGGAATCCGGATTCGTTACCGTTACATCTATTGTGGCAGATTTTAGCGGCAAAAGATTTATTGAATCATCGGAGAAAGAAACTTTGATATTAGTTTCCCAAAGTGCTGTAAGCGTAACATTACGTGTTCCCATCTCAAAAGTAGTTGTGCCGCCGGAAGTATAAGTATTTTCGCCGTCGCTCCAACCTATAAAATTATAACCAGGGCGTTTTCCAATTCCATCAAACAAAACCGTTACTGTAGAACCTGCTCTATACTTTGTACTGTCCGTTGGAACTGTAATCTCAGCATCATTTACTCCATCAGCATAAAACACGGAATAGTCAGTATATGCCGTCCATTTCGCTTTTAGTGTAAGATCGCTTGTAATTGGTGTACTAAAGTCAAAAAGTGTTTTTCCATTATACCAACCGCTTAAATAATAACCTGTTTTTGTTGAATTTGGTAAAGTTGCCGTCTTTCCGCTTTCTATCTTTTGAGAAGAAACTTCGCTTCCACCGTTTGCATCGAATGTTACGGTGAAGTAAGCAGTGCTTTCTAACTCAGTTTGACAGGAAGCGAAATTGAACATAAACAATACTGCTGTAAAAAGCGCAAGTATTCCTATTAAATCTAATCTTCGGGATTTAAATAAATTTTTCATACAAAAAACTCCTTCTTTTTACGGTCATAGACCGCAGATTTAAAATATTTAAAGCCCATGCTATAGGGCGCTTGTGTTCGTCCTACTTCATGGGCTTGTATCCTTGTTGAGAAAATAGAATGCGGCTTAATGTCATTGCCGTATTCGACACGGCAATCTTTAAAATGCGAGTAGCCCGAAAAATTATTTCGGGCAGAGTTATAGTTATAGTTGTGTTGTGTTGTGTTGTGTTGTGTTGTGTTGTGTTGTGTTGTGTTGTGAATTTTGAGTAACTAGAAAAAATGTGTCAAGTGGTCGTAAATAAAAAATCATACTATACTCTAAAGACCTATTTTTCCTCTCATTGAGAACATAGAACATACAATCGAAATTATATCACAAGAATTTCAATTCATGTTTAAAATATGTAAATTTTTCTATATATAAACACCCCTGAGAGACGCCCGTATACCATTCGCTTAACCTGTATTGCCCTGCCAGAGCTTGACACGGAACTTGCAACTGCAAGTTTCAGCGCAAAGGTTTTATCGGCTTTGAAAACCTTGTTATGCTTTTTTTATTTTTACCTTGCCAGTTGATTTTAATAACTGAATCATATTTAGTAAAATACAAATACCACACAAAAACAACGATAAATATATATTTGTAAGTAATTCTCTTTTGACTTCAGGTTCTCTTACTGATTCAAAAGAAAGCTTTACAATTTCAAATATTGGATACCCTTTTATTTCTGGAAGCTTTAATACTTCTTTTATAATAACAGCAATATAACTTAAATATACTCCAAAAGCCGTATATACCAAACTTATTAAAGAAATTATAAGTACACCCATCTTGTTCATTTTGCCTTTTGCCCAAACATAGCCTTTTTGTGAAAGATAAAAATATATTAAACCTGACGCACCTGCGATTCTACCTAACAAAAATAAAATGAATGTTACTAATATTCCAGGAATAGAAAAAACTATTGCTGCTATTGAACCTTGAAGATAATTATTTGGTTGGAGCCTAAAATCTTCATACGCATTGTTAATTTTAGTTTCTAATCTTTTTGTACAAGAAGAACACATTGGAACCGGAATACCATCAACATCAAATATATTAAGTCCATCTGTTGCTATACAGTTATCTCCACTGCATTTTGATTTTTCTTGTGGGTATTTTTGTTTAATATACCCAGTTATGTCATCGATTACTTCTTTTATTTTTGAAATTTTGAAAGGTAAAAAATATTCTGTAAATACAATATGAACATCAAAAGACTGATCGTCAAAAAAATCTATACTTTTTGCATATCCTTTCCTTTTCCAAGATAAAATTTTCTTTTTATCATCTTCATTTAATTCAATTGGAAATATGAAATTCACATTTTTCTGATTCGCCCCATCTGCAAACATAACATATGTATTATTTATAAATCCATAAAAATATGTTCCGTTATTTTTGAACCCAAATTCTTTGCCCAATTTTTTTAAACCTGGAAAAACCATCCTATTCCCCCTTTTTCTGAAAACCACGCCTATAGCGTGTGAGCATAACTATGTAGCTAAACCGCAAACGGGCTCTGCCCCGTTTGTCGGCTTTGAAAACGGTGTTATGTGTTTACAAACTCCCTAATTTCATTTCTCCAACTACACCAGAAATGATTTTTTTCTCCCCAAAGAATCATACCTTCTAGCATCATTGGCCATTTATTATTTTCAATACTTCTCCTTGTCGAAGCAAAGTCAAATAAATATGCATAAAGAATAGCCATTTGAAAATCATGCGTACAATACAAATCAACAGTATTCTCTAAATTGCCATTGGAAAACATATAATCAAGCATTATTTTTGCGGATTCCTGTATTGAATTAAAACCTTCCACCCCTTCCTTTTTTAATTTAAAAATGATTTCTTGATTATTAAATTTTAGCTCTTTGAAAACTTTATCGCTTAGAAATATATCTTTTGTTTGTGGATATTCCATTTCATTAGGAGCTTTTACAATATTCCTATTTTGGGCTTTCCCTAAAAGGATATTTTCACAAGTTTGAATATTTCGTAAACAAGTACTTGAGGCAACATATCCGATGTCATATTGCAAATTTCTTCCAAAACTTTTACAGAGTTCAATTCCTTCGTCAGTAAGAGCTACTTCTCGTCCAACTCCAGACTCTATTTTTCCTCTGATTGAGTGACGAAAAATGATTTTACAATTTTGACCGACAGGTACTTTTGAAGCACCTTTTTCCATGTGTTCATATATTGATACTAATTTCATTATTCAACATCCAGAATGTTTATCTTTTTTTTCTTCAAAAGATATGCAAAAGCACCACCTGAAACAATACTGTCAAAAGCATTTCCAACACCGAATAACAATGCAATACTTATCAATGTCGGAGTCCATTTACCTGCAAGATACAAAGCAAATGCTATACCATAATAAATTGAATTGGTAACTATCGATTCAAAAAGCATATAATTTGTTTTTCCAAGTCCGTAAAACTCGCAATCAAATACATTTTGCAATGCATACAATACATAAAAGCCAAGAAGCATCATAACAAGGCTATACAATTTATCAACATCAGAAAATTGCAGCACATTTGCCATAAATCCTTTCCAACCGGGGATTGTTATAAACCAAACAAGACAAACTATCGCTGTAACTGCAAAATATCCGAGCGTATTATTTTTTATCGCCTTTTCATCTGTACTAACTTCCTGCTTTATCAATTCTCCAAGTTGATTAATCGGCAATAGCAACCATCCCCAGATAAAACTATTTGCAACCCAATAAGTACCCTGTTCATTTACCATATTAACCATACGGCTTATCATAAGCATATAAGCAATATTTCTGACAAAAGATTCTATTCCTGAGATACCGCCGATTTTTACAAAATCCTTAGCCCATTCAAAAGAAAGTTTTTCCTTACTGAAAATAAAGTAACCTTTTTTACTGAGCAAAATAACTGAAACTATAAACAGAATAAGATTTACCACAATATTACTATAACCGATTCCGTTTACACCGAAATTTGCAGATATATTTAATGTAGAAACAAAGAATGTATCAAGAATAACACTTAATATAAGTTTTGTACCTGTGAGAATATATACATATTTTGATTTTCCTAATGTTACCAAACATACGAGCAGAAAAGTTGCCAGAAGAGAGAATATATTTGCAATACTTTCTATTCTTATATACACAGCAGATTCTGTAATAATATCTTTACTTGTAGCCATTATCGCCAAAAGAGGATTTGTAAAACAACAAATTAAAACAGAAGAAACAGCATAAACACAAAATGAAATAATCAATCCAGTTTTTATCCTGTTTGTATATTCAGATTTCTCTGTAACAAATTTTCCCATAAAGAAATATAATGGAAGAACTATCGCTTCATTTAATATTTCGTAAATAAGATTTACCCACGAAAGCTGTCCGGCGATTGAAAATGCCCAATCTCCAGGTAAAGCCCCTAAAAAGAACACTCTTAATGTTGTATAAATTGTAGGACACAATCCCATAATTAAAAGGGAAATAAATAATTTCCAATTTAAGTTTTTTAATGACTTACCGATTTTATTCATTTTAAACTCCTCGCGCCCCAGTACGGGCGTCCACATAACATTCGCTTAACCTGCATTTGTGCCTTTGCTGACGCGCATAGCGGCAGCAAAGTTGGCG
>CALHVG010000016.1 GCA_938039145.1 uncultured Treponema sp. | reverse complement strand
AATTCTTGATGATTTACTTAGTTTGATTATGGAGTATATTGACAAATTTGAAGACAAATCAATTGTAGACTATAATCCAACAGGATATAGAGACGGAACTGTTGAAAAATGTAATACATCGTATATAAATGATTATGTCAAAATTATAGAAAGTTTTAGTAATTCAGACCATGTAGAAACAGAAATTGATCCGGACGATTACAATTTTTATACTTTTGAGATAACCAAAGGCGATAATCAATTTCCCAACATAAAAATTTTCAGAAGAGTAACTAAATTCAAGAAATTACATTCTAAAGGGTTTATTGCAAGATTTAATGGAAATACCTTGAATAAGATTGAAAGTAAACTAATTGGAATAGACGGAGAGGTGGATTTTATAGTTGTTGATAATGATATATTTATACTATCTCACTATTCTTTAGAGAGAATATTTAATTTAGACGATCAATTTAGAGATACTGCATCAAAATTCTTAAATCAGGATGGATTGAGTGACGGCATTACTAACTTTGAAAGTTTTTATGAAGACTGTTTAAATGATGGACATTATAGAAAAACTCTTACAAAAATGACAAGTGAAAATATAAATGTTTCTAAAACTTATGAAAATCATGAAAACATAAAGAAAACCATAGATATGTTTAATTTAGAGATAAATTATAACGAAGAGCCTTCATTTTCAATAGTGTATGAAGATAAAAGTCAGATAATGGATATTTTAAGAATATTGAGAGATTCATATTATAGAAGTATAATTAATGAGCAAATAGGGGTAGATGATAAATAAAAAGGTGGTGTTTTATGAATAGCAGAATGGATAAATTTTATAACATAATGACAAGAACTATTATGTTTATATCATCCTATTTCCCACTTTACATTATGATTATAATTTTGTACTTTTCTAAAATAACAAAAGGGTTCTTGGAAAAAAATATATTAATAATAGGCTTTGCTACATTAACGCTAATCTTAATATTTATTTCAGTTATAAGCGTGACTTTATTGAAACTAGGAAAAGGAACTCGAGAAAAAGGTATTAGCAATCTTGAAAATCCTGATGATACAGTATTAAGCTATATTATGACATATATAATTCCACTCATTACTAATGGAGATAACTCAAAAGAAGTTTATATAGTTAATATCCTTTTATTTGTTTTGATTGGATATATTTATTTAAGATTAAATTTGATATATTTAAATCCTTTGTGGGCTATGTTTGGATATATTATATATAGAGATGCCAATAAAGAGATTGTAATAACTAATATTTCTAGAGAAATGTTAAGGCATAAAGAAAAGTTAAAAGGCTATTATATAAGTAATGATATATTTGTTGCTCATAAAAAAGATAATTAGGTTTCTCGTCTTAATAAAATCCCAATGGTATAAAGAATGAGATACTAGAGAGAAGTATTTTATGTGCTTGCAATATGCTTGCAAAGAAAATTAAATAAACAGAAATAAAACTAAAGCTCGATAACATAAATTTGACGTAATTTATACAAAACAACATTAAATTTGGATCCATGGGCTTTGAATAAAAGCATTTGAAAAATACAGATTCTGAAGTTTTCCCTAAAAGTCCATAAGACAAAGCAAATAAAGCAGGTCATCAGCATGAAAACATGATTTTAGCTCTAAACCCGTCGTCATGCACACAAGCACGTTTTTTCCATGCTTAATGTTCCCGATAAGATTTTTTCTATACATTCACTTGTCTCCCACTCGTGAATTTTATTTACGCTTTGCAAATCACAAAAGCTCCCTAAAATTACGATGATAACGGCGTCTTTTATTCTGCAAAAATACCCGTAGTATTCTCGTTCCGTCCCAAGCACTTCAAGCACGTCTTCCCATTATTACAGTACTATCACGGAACAGCTCCCCCGTTTCTGTTCCCCCTCCCCCATACACTTATCCTCAATTGAATGTATTCCGCCTTTATGGTATATTCGTCAGGTAAAAAGGCGCAACGCACTTGTCGCGTTCATTTTTACAGTATCTATTTCTAAGGACTTGGCGATGAACGTTGTTGTAATGGGTGCCCAGTGGGGCGATGAAGGCAAAGGAAAAATAGTGGACTATCTTGCTCAGGATGCAAAATATGTCTGCCGTTTTGCAGGAGGAGCGAACGCCGGACACACAATTGTTGTGGACAAGAAAAAATATGCTCTTCACCAAATTCCTTCGGGAATCCTTTATTCCGACAAAACGGTGATTCTCGGTTCGGGCATGGTTATAGAGCCTGAATCTCTTTTTAACGAACTTAATATGCTTAGCGAAAACGGCATAAACTGGGAAGGTCGAGTGTTCATATCGGACAGAGCTCATCTAACTCTTCCGGGCTACAGAAAAATCGACAAGGAACGGGATGCGGCTCGAAAAAGACCCATAGGAACTACGGGAAGAGGAATCGGCACCACCTACTCTCAGAAAGCGGAACGGGACGGAATAAGGCTTTCCGACCTTGACTGGGCTGAAAAATGGAACGACCTTGAAGACGAGGACAAGAACTTTCTTGAAACATACAAAGCCCGTCTTCTTGAAATGCGTATAGACATCGCTGCAAAAATGCACGAAATAAGAAAAGAAAATATTCTGTTTGAAGGAGCGCAGGGCGCAATGCTTGACATTGATTCAGGCACATATCCCTACGTCTCATCTGGAGCTTCAGGTTCGTACGGAGCTTCAAGCGGTTCGGGAATCGGGCCAAGGGCATTGGACAAAATCTACGGAGTCTTCAAAGCATACGAAACCCGCGTCGGAAACGGGCCTATGCCCACCGAGTTCAACTCGGATTCCCAAGGCGAACTCTGCGATTACATCAGAAAAACCGGAAACGAATTCGGCGTAACAACGGGAAGAGCCCGCCGCTGCGGATACCTTGACCTTGTGGCTTTGCGCTACGCCTGCCGAGTAAATTCCATAGATTCGCTTGTACTTACTCATCTTGACGTTTACGATGAAATCGGCGAAATAGAAGCCTGCGTTGCATATGACATAGACGGAAAAATCGTAACGGACTTTCCTACATCAATTCCGCTTCTTGAAAGGGCAAAACCCGTGCTTCAGAAGTTCATGGGCTGGAAAACTTCCATTAAAGAACTCAAAAAATACAAGGAACTTCCAAAAGAAGCAAAAGCCTACGTAAGTTTTATCGAAGACTATACGGGCACAAAAATCGGAATCGTATCCGTAGGGCCGGAGAGAAATCAAACTTTCAACAGAGAAAAAATCTGGAAATAATCGGAAGTAAACACACTCAAAATCATTAAGAATTCCGTTCCGGCGGGAATATGAATTTTACGGAGAAGCAAAATGTCAAAGTATCCTTTTGAAACAATCGAACCTAAATGGCAGAAATTTTGGGATGAGCATAAAACGTTCAAGACAACGGAAGATGAAAACTTCCCTAAAGAAAAAAGAATGTACGTTCTTGATATGTTCCCATATCCTTCGGCAGCCGGACTTCACGTAGGTCATCCGGAAGGCTACACAGCCACCGACATCTATTGCCGATACCTTAGAATGAACGGCTACAACGTGCTTCATCCGATGGGCTTTGACGCGTTCGGTCTTCCTGCGGAAAACTACGCCATAAAAACAGGAACGCATCCTAAAATCACCACAAACGAAAATATCGAACATTTTACAAAGCAGATAAAATCGCTCGGGTTCAGCTACGACTGGGATCGCTGCGTATCAACCTGCGAACCTGATTATTACAGATGGACGCAATGGATTTTCTTGCAGCTTTACAAAAAAGGTCTTGCATATGAAGCAAAAACCCCTATAAATTGGTGCCCAACGTGCCTTACAGGTCTTGCAAACGAAGAAGTCAAAGACGGAAAATGCGAAAGGTGCGGTTCAGAAGTTACAAGAAAGACAATCCGTCAATGGATACTTAAAATAACCGATTATGCGGACAGGCTTGACGAAGACCTGGACGCTCTTGACTGGCCTGAAAGCGTAAAACTCATGCAGCACAACTGGATAGGAAAATCCACGGGCGCAGAAGTAACATTCTCGGTAGCGTCAAAAGAAGGGCTTCCTACAGAAAATTCGCTTACCGTATACACAACAAGGTGTGATACTCTGTTCGGAGCGACATACATGGTCGTAAGTCCTGAACACAAAATCGTTCCTTTAATAACTACGGCGGAACAAAAAGATGCTGTAAATGAATACGTTCAAGCGGCGGCAAAAAAATCGGATCTTGAAAGAACCGACCTTAACAAAGACAAGACGGGCGTTTTTTCCGGAAGTTATGCAATAAATCCGGTGAATAAAAGCCTTGTTCCCATATGGATAGCGGACTATGTTCTTATTTCATACGGAACGGGAGCTATAATGGCGGTTCCCGCCCACGATACGCGGGACTGGGAATTTGCAAAAAAATTCAATCTTCCGATAATCGAAGTTCTCAAAGGAAACGGAAACGTGCAGGAAAAGGCATGGACGGAAGACGGAATTCACGTAAACTCAGGATTCCTTGACGGTCTTGATAAAAAGTCGGCAATCGAAAAAATGCTTTCTTTCCTTGAGGAAAACAAAATCGGACGAAAAGCCGTAAACTATAAGCTCAGGGACTGGGTTTTCAGCCGTCAACGCTACTGGGGAGAACCGATTCCTCTTGTTCACTGCAAAGACTGCGGAATCGTTCCCATTCCTGAAAATGAACTTCCGCTTGAGCTTCCGGACGTAAAATCCTACCAGCCCACAGGAACGGGAGAATCTCCTCTTGCCGCTATAGAATCATGGGTGAACTGCAAATGCCCCAAGTGCAAAAAAGATGCAAAACGTGAGACAAACACAATGCCTCAATGGGGAGGCTCGTGCTGGTACTACCTTCGCTACCTTGACCCGCAAAACAAAAATGCGTTCTGTTCGCCCGAAAAAGAAAAATATTGGATGCCCGTAAACCTTTATATCGGCGGAGCGGAACACGCCGTTCTGCATCTTCTTTACGCAAGGTTTTGGCACAAAGTACTGTTTGACGCGGGAATTGTTTCAACAAAAGAGCCTTTCAGCCGTCTTGTAAACCAGGGGATGATAACCTCGTTCGCATTCCAACGGGCAAACAAAACGCTGGTTCCCGTGGACGAAGCCGAACAGCGCGACGACGGAAATTACTACGAAAAATCCACGGGTGAAAAACTTGAGCAGATAGTCGCAAAAATGTCAAAATCTCTTAAAAATGTTGTAAATCCAGACGACGAGATAAAATCCTACGGAGCGGATTCCGTGCGTATGTACGAAATGTTCATGGGGCCGCTGACAATGAGTAAGCCGTGGTCAACGCAAGGAATTGTCGGAATACACCGATTCCTTGAAAAAGTCTGGGCGGCAAGCGAAAAACCGATGGACGATACGGACATAGCCGGAAAGCTTGACGATGAAAAACTTATCTCAGCCAGAAAAACATTTGTTCAAACGATAAAAAAGGTTTCAAAAGACACGGCAACACTGAACTTCAACACGGCAATAAGTCAGATGATGATTTTCATGAACGAAATCTCAAAACTGCCCTCAATTCCAAAAGCGATGTGGTCAGATTTTGTAAAAGTGCTTTCGCCGTACGCCCCGCACATCGGAGAAGAACTCTGGCAAAAACTCGGAAACAAAAATTCCATCGCATACGAGGCTTGGCCTACAGTAAACGAAGAGTTTGCCTCGGACGATGAAAAAACGATTGTCGTAATGGTGAACGGAAAACTCCGCGGAAAATTCAAAGCGGCTGCAGGAACGGCGGATGACGCCCTAAAAGAAAGCGCACTGAAAGAAGAAAGCGTAAAAAAGTTCACCGACGGAAAAGAAATCGTAAAATGCATTGTTGTAAAAGACAGGCTCGTGAACTTTGTCGTAAAATAAAAAGCAAAGGTTACTGCAAAAAAGCAGTGCCTTTGCTTTGAACCGAATTAAAATTTCCGATAAAAATCCGCCCTTTTTCAGTTTTAAAAGCAAACTTAAAGGGGCGAAAATTTTTTATAAAACATAAGTAAAAGACAAATCTCTGAAAAACTTTACTTTACTATATTGTAAATAAAATTGAAAAACGGAACAAAATGATTTTCGCTTTCAAAAAGGCAAAGACGGAAAATCCGCTAAGCGACCTCTGTTACGGCATTTATTATTCTGAATAAACCCCTGAATCCTGTAGACTGAATCGCTTTTTCCGCCTCGTTGGAAAGTTTCATAAGGTAAAGTTTTGTGTGATTTTCTTCGGCATCATTGTGCGCCGCCATCATAACTCCAAGAGCCGCAGAATCCACCTGAATAACCTTGTCCAAATCAATCACAACATTGTGCCGCTGAATTTCGTCGTAGATTTTTCCCTGCACGGACTGAGCTGTATACGCATTAAAAGCACCTGTAAGTTCAAATAAAATGTAATTCATGCCTTCTTTTTTAGTAACAGTAAGCTGTTCCATAATTTTTGCTCCCTTGAATCAATCTAAAAATCTTCAAGACCGTCAAGCAGACTGTCCACATCAAAATCGCTGTCTCCGGAAGATTCGTCCTGCAAGCTGAAAGACGGAACTTCCTCTTCAATAAGCTCCTCTTTCTGAACGGAAACCTCCGTATCAGAGTCCACAATTCTGTTTTCCGCTCCGACGGCTTCTTCTCCGACGGAAGGTTCCAAAACCTTCTCATTTTCTTTTTGGGAAAAAGCAGCCTGAACGTTCTGCGGTTCCGGCTCAAGTTTTTCAGTTTCGGTTTTATCAGCCGAAGAATTTTCAGTTCCGATTTTATCAGAATCGTTATCCTTTAAATATTTCATTATGAGGACAGAAACATCGTCTTCCATTTCGTGCGACATGAACCGAACAAGTTCATCGAATGCAAAGCGTGCCATTCTTGAAGCGGGATACGTAACGTTTGCAACCATGTTCCGCTGAATCCTGTCCTTTCCGAACTGCTCGCCGCGAAGCGAATGCGAGTCGATAAGTCCGTTCGTGCAAGTGAAAACGATGTCGTTTTTGTGAAGTTTTATCTGCTTTACGGAAATGTACGGAGAAATATCCTTTACAAAGCCGAGAATGTATCCGCTACCCTGAATCTCGATTACATTATTGTATATTTCCGTGTACAAAAATATTGCAGGAATTCCGCAGTTTATGTAATACATGGTATCGTTTTCAAAATTCACGATTGCAAACATTCCGGTAAAAATCGTGCCTTTCTGAAGGTTATTCCTTACAAACTGATTTATTTTTACAACAAGCTGCTTAAAATCGTGGGTTTCGGCAAGGAACGCGCGGATTATCGCCTTTAAAATAACCATACTCATGGAAGCCGCAATTCCTTTTCCGCTAAGGTCTCCCATAACAAAAAGATGCCTTGTGTCCGTAAGGCGAATCATATCAACAAATTCGCCGCCTATGTTGTGGGCGGGAACCATAATGCATCCTGCGTCCATCTTTGGATTTTTTACAAAATCCATATTCTCCTGAATCGAGGTAATTATCTGACTGGACATCTTCAATTCACGGTTTACAGTTCCGATTATTTCTCTGTTAGAAATGTTGCGCATATAATAGCCGAACACAAAGAAATACGAATAAAGTTTTGTGAATATGTTCAGGTCATAATCCTTGTAATGGTCGTTTCCAGCCTTAGCCCCGAGTATTATGATTCCATGTACATCACGGCCTTCGTTCAGTATGAACATGGCATCGCAGGCTGTTGCCTTAAAAAATTTTTCAAGGCTTTTTTTCATTCCCGAAAGCACATGCATGGAATCAACCTCGTTGTATATAAGAACATTTTTTCCGACATTAAGAAGAGACTCGAACAGCGGCTCAAATTCGTCAATCTTTACCTTTTTCTGATTTGAACTGTAAGCGCACTCAAAAGTGCTGTTTCCGCCGTTTATGTAAACAGCCATTGACGAAGCCTCTACGTTCCTGTTGAAAATACGGTACATATTATCGGCGATTACATCCATGTCGTCGCTGTAATCCACGGATGCAAGTTCACGTTCAAAAAACGGAGCATAATCCGATGAACGCATGAATTTTTTTCCGATTTTAATAAGAGGTTTTACAAGAAGCCGTCCGATAAACACCACGACAATCATCACGATAATTCCGACAACGGCAAGCGAGATTCCGTAGTCGGTACCCAGGTGGAAAATCCACATGAACGCAAAACTTGCCAAAACCGACGGAATAAAATAAAAAAAGAACGATTTTATTATGAACGAAAGAAAGCCGCGTCCGCTCGGTGCCTGCCTAAGCCACGAAGCATAAGGCAAAATCAAAAGAAGCGGAACATAGATAAAATAGTGCAGCAATGAGTACGAAGGGCTTATCCTTGAAACAACGCTTAGTCCCAGCGCAAGAATCCACATCGTAAAAAGCCCTATCGCATACACGTAGCCCTTGTGCCTGTCAAGTTTTGTAGATTTCGCTTCGTTTTTTATAAGCATTGAAAGAACGCCAATCAGCGGGAACACATATCTGAAAAGAGCCCTGAAAAGGTCTTCCCATGTCAGCTTAAAAAAATCCCGTGCGGAACCTGAAAAAAGATAAGCACTTTCTATTACAAATCCGTCTTCAGAAGTTATCGTTACCGCCTTGAATTTTCCGAACACAAAAAATCCCACAAGGACATAAAGCAAAAATTTTACAACGTACAAAAGCCCCGAAGAATAGTTCCATGCATAATACGGAAAACAGAATGCTATGTTTACAAGCATACATCCTTCAAGCATAAGGCAAATCCGCATAAGAAGCGTAAAAAGCGAAGGCGTAACTTTTCCGCTCGCAAGACAGAACAAAGAAAACATTCCTACCGTTATCGCAAGAAGAAGCACGTTGGATATGGCAGGATTCGTTCCTTCAAATTTTTTACCTTCAACTCTATCGACATATATGGTTTCGCCTATAAGACATGCGGTCAAAATAAAGTTCAGTAGAATTAAAATCATGTCAACCCACCTTAGCCACAAGCATCGTAACGTCATCGTGAAGACGTTTATCACCGTTGTATTTCATAATAAGATTCACAATGTCATCGATAAAAAGCTGCGGATATTTGGATGCGCTCGTTTGAAGCGTTTCCTTAAAAATCTCAGTGTCTCCAAGTTCAATGCCGTTGTCGTCCATAACCTCGGAAACTCCGTCCGTAGCAAGAAGAATCATATCGCCTCTAAAAAGCCTCATTTCCGCAACTCTGACATCGTCAATATCTATGATTCCTACAAGGCTTGCCGTAGAAGGAAGTTCCTTTATGCGGTAGCCGTCCGGAGCCCTAGAAAGAACTTTAGGATCCGACATGGAAGCATTTACGTAAGTCATGCGCATACGCTCAGTATCAACGATTCCAAGAAAAAGAACGGTGTATTTATCCTGAAGGTGCATATCTTTTATCGCCTTGTCTACACGTCTTACCATAGCGATAAGGTCTTCTTTATCCTCGATTATTTTTACGGTGTTCATTACAAGACCCATGATAAGAGCGGCGGGCAGTCCTTTTCCGGAAACATCGCCAAGCATAAGAAGAGTTTTTGAACTGTCGATGGGAAGAACGGTATAGTAGTCCCCGGACACGTTTACCAAAGGTCTGTAATATGCGGCAAGTTTAAGTTTGGGAATGTCGGGCATTTTTCTTGGAAGGAATGAAACCTGAGTTTCTGCAAGCTGTTCCCATTCCTTTGTAAGAGAAGAAATTTCTGCAAGATTTTCGATTGTTTTGCACCTTGAAAGAAACCTGCTGTATTCTTCAAAAAGCCGCGGATATATTTCAATATCAAAAAGTTTTGTATAACGGTTGAACACATAAAACTGATAATGCTCGTAGTTCATAAGAAAGCCGCGGGCGTTATTGTGCGACGATACAACATCATATGAATCGCCTATGTAATAAAATCCGTCCTTCCACGACAATGGAAAATTTCTTATAAGCTTATCCCTTGTAGTGTAGTATGACGAGATTCTGTCCGGGCTGTTGTAAAGAACGTATGTTTTTTCCCTTTCAATAAAGAGCACGGAGCAGTCCGCCTTCAATTCAAGCACATCAGAAATCGCCTGAAAAAGGTCGTCAAACGAATAGCAGAAACGAAGCCTGTCTATAAACTCAAGCAAATATTTTGTGTCGCTTTTTACTATGCATTTTCGGTAAAGATGCCTTTCAAAAAATCTTTCCAAAGACGTTGATATGACAAGAAAAGCGATGAACATAACAGCTGGAAGTCCAAGATTTATCGTAAGGGAAGATCTGTTCCTGCTCTGCATGAGCAAAAAAAGCGTTAAAATTATGTAAAGCACGGCTGAAGTCGCATATACCGCAACAGAAAACGCCCTCTTTTTTGTTTTATACATAGAAACCCCAAGTCTGAATATATATTGACTGAATAATTATATCATACATTCCGCAAAAGTGAGGAAAAATTTAAAAAGCATAAATGTTCTAAAGGAATATTATTCCGAAGACGGCTCCCACAACAACAACAAATACAGGATGAATCTTTGTTTTAAGGACAATAAGCAGCATAGGAACGTAAAAAATAACGTTTTTCAGCTTGAAAAGCATTTTCCATGCCTCGATGTCAAACAGTCTTCCGGAAAGACAGGCGATGTTCATCATTGAAAGCACAAATACGTTCAGGGCGGCAACAAATATAAGTCCTGTAGTTGCAGGCCTAAGAACTGAAAAAACGGACTTCACCCCTTCCTTTTCTCTGAACGCAACAAGGAATTTAGCTATAACAAGAATGCATATAACCGAAGGAAGAATTTCCGCCGCGGTAGTAATTACCGCGCCCGGAATTCCGTAAAATTCAAAGCCGATGAATGTAGCCATGTTCACGCCGACAGGGCCCGGAGTGCTTTCGGATACGGCAATCATGTTGAAAAAATCCTCAGGCGATATAAGCCCCCTTTGAACAAGCTGTTCCTGCATAAGAGTTATAGCTACAAGACCGCCGCCTATCGTAAAAAGTCCTACGTAAAAAAATATCCCGAAAAGTTCAAAAACAGAAACGCTAGGCATCGCTTTCTTCCTTTTTTGAGCGGATTAGTTTTTTTATAAAATAAAGCGATATTCCAAGCGCAACTGCAAAAAGTATTATATAGAAAGACTTTATTTTTAGAAAATAAACAAAAGCAAAAGACAGCAGTGCAACAAGGGCGGAAAACACATTCGTGATGGATTTTTTTCCAAAGTCAACGCTTATTTTTGTAAGAAGAACTGCAACGGCTACGTTCACTCCGTTCAAAGCCTTTTTAACCAACGGAAAACTGTCAACAGAATCTATAAGTTTTGCAAGAATCATTATTATCACAAGCGACGGAGTAATCATTCCGAGCGTAGAAACAATTCCGCCGAGCACTCCAAGCTGCTTGTATCCTATGAACGTTGAAACATTTATCGCTATTATTCCGGGCGTGGACTGCCCTATGGCATAATAATCCAAAAGTTCCTCGTCCGTAATCCAGTTCCGCTTTTCGATAAGTTCCGTTCTGAACATCGCCATCATCGAAAGCCCCCCGCCGAACGTTACGCCGCCTATTTTGGCAAAAGTAAGGTAAAGGGTTTTGAGTATCCTAAGTTTTTCCGCAAGTCTCATGCGGATGATATTAACGATTGACGAAACAAGGAGCAATAAGATAAAAACGGCGGATAATTTGAGTTCCGTGCAATAAAGCCTCTTAAAAACACGGAAGAAAAACTTATCGCGGATCATAAAAGTTCATTAAAATGCGGAAAGCGCAAATTGTAGCAGTAATCGAGGAGCGCTGAATTACTGACGCTTATAGAGCGCGGGAAACGGCATAAAAACCATCAACTTTTCGCTACAAAAACTTGACAATTTGCAAGGCTGTCTTATTTGATTGCCGAAGCTACACCTCCTCTAAAACGCAACAGTTGAACAAAGCAGCTTCTTAAAAAAGCCTTTTTAAGCAAACAGAAGAATCGAACGGTTATCAATGAGTACGGATTGTGTTATGTAGAACCTTTTTACAAGCCGTCCTGCCCGGTGCAGTAATATGCGACCTATTACAGCTACAATAGGTGACCTATTACGGCTACAACATGCCGCCTATTACGGCTACAATCGATGACCTATTACGGCTAGATCATGTGACATGTTTCAGCACTACACGAAAGTCACCTTCGGAGCGGTTGGTAGACGAACGGGCATATTAAAGGACTCGTTCATTTGATAGCTGATACGATGCCCCTCTCACGAATCGGACAAGTCCGATTCGTGCAAGATGAGACTTGTGCAACTTTGCCGCTGGCAAACTCGCAAGATGTGTCTTTCAAGATAATGCAGTAGTGCCCTGATGCATAATGCAATAGTGAGCTGATGTATAGTTCAGGACTATCCTGATGCATAATGCAGGACACTCCTGAAACATAGTTCAGAACCGTTCTGAAAAATTCTTTATCCAAGTTTTTCTCTTAAGGAAAACTTGGAGGCGGCGGTAGAAGAATAAAAGTAAAAAATCGTCAAGGACTTCTTGCACCTATGTTGGCAACTTTATCGGATCCGTCCGTAGTATTAAAAGCAACAAACGGTACAAGAATGTATGTAAAGTCCTTTATAAAAAACAATGAGCAAAGAAATATCGTATCGGTAATTATTGATAGGGATAATTTGCATATTTCTATATCCACTCATGAAAAACGTGAAGGACAAATCATAAAAAAGCCGGTGAACTTTTGTATAAAAAGCCCTCTGGCGACCACGGCACTGTACGTCATAAAGACGTAGCCGAAAGACATTTACAAAGTCTACCGATCGGCAAGCGTTTTAGCGGCAGCGTGCGACAAGTTTAAACTCTTGCCCCCTTACCCATCATCGCCCGCCGGTAGCGGTAGACAGCGCAAATTTCCGTGACCTTGTTATAGGCTATACCGGTGAAAATCCTTTTATCGACTACATCGGAAACAAGGACGAAGTCGGCATTCGCAGTACGGTACTACTTTATGACGAAGAAGCGTTGAACTCTTATGAGCGCGGAGAAATACAACTGAGCCCCGGCTATGTAGCGCGGTTCGTCTGGCAAAAAGGAAAAAGCCCGCACGGGGAAGACTACGATATTGTCATGCAGGAAATTAAAGATGTAAATCACCTTGCATTACTTCCTGCCGGTAGGGGCGGACAGGATGCGCGGGTGCTCGACGGGAAGCCTGCAACGGCTACGATTTTTGAGATGGTACGCCTTACGCACGATATCGTGCGCCTGACGCGCGATAAAGAGGATGCCAACGGCTTTGCGCATTCGGACAAGACAGGGCAATTTACCGGCAGTTCTGTAATTCCTAATAATAAATAAGAATATCCACTTCATAGCTTTACTGACGACTAT
>CALHVG010000015.1 GCA_938039145.1 uncultured Treponema sp. | reverse complement strand
AAAAGAGGCTGCTTTGCAGACACTGCAAAACAGCCCTTGAGATGTTACATACATCGCTTGACGTAAATCGAACTTTGTTATACTAAAAAGCTGGGCGTACGGAGGTTCGCATGCGAAGAAAAGACAGAGAAGTGACCGATAGCCGGCAAATCGAAAGCATCATCGAAAAAGCATAAAAAACACTCGTCCGCTGATTCAAGGCAAGAATCCCAAAAATAGAACCGGCAATAATTTTTTCATAATTCTTAGGAAAGGAGAAGAAGAGTATGAAATTTAGAGATTCTGTTATTTTCAGAATAATGATGACGATTGTAATAACTCAGCTTATTTACACGATGATATTTTTTGCGACGACGTTCGCAGGGATTTCTTCGGGAATCACGCAGGAAAAGCTTGCGGAACTAATCAAAGAAGAAAGCAGCGTGGCGGTCAAAATCGATGAATACCGAAACAGTGTAAGCGCAGGCGTTAAGTTCATGGGCATTTCCGTAAAAAACATGGGGCTTTCCGAGGCAAAAGATACGGGCTTACTGGAAACTTTCTGTTCGGAAGCAATCAATTTGTTCAAACTTGACCAAATTGCCGTCTACGACAGGGCGGGTAGGCTCTTTTCCGAAAAACAATACGGCGAATCAAGCGATTCCGGCTTAATTTCAAGCGCACTTTCCGGGATTCAGAAAAAAGACATAATCTTCAAAGACGGCGCAATACAAATCGTCGAAGCCTCCCCCATCGGCATTGGCGGAAGAACGACAGGCGCGGTCTACGGCTCAAAGAAAATCCCTTTGGATATGTTTGTAAAAGAAATTGCCGCCTTCACAGAAATGGAATTCACGGTTTTTGACGGGAACGAACGGGTCGCCACAAGCCTTAACGGTCTGCAGGGAACAAAAATCGAGGACACGGCGATAATCCGCGAAATCATGGAAGGAAAAAGCCGTGTCGGAAAGACCAAAATATTCGGCACAAAATATTTGGTTGACTATTTTCCGCTGAAGAACAACGAAGGAAAAGCGATAACCGCTCTGTTCCTTGGAAATCCGCTGACCAAAATAAAAGAATCGACCGGCAGAATCCTCGGCCCGCTTTCGATTGTTACCGTAACGATGTGCGTGCTTTCGGTAATCGTAATTATGTATCTGGTAAGGATTTTCGTTACAAAGAAAATCCAGAAAGTCGGTTCGGCACTTAAAAACCTTACGGATTTAAGATACCGGCTTGAATCAAAAGGAAAAGACGAAATCGCCGAAATGGCAAACGACATAAATCAGTTCCTTGATATGCTGGACAAAAGCATGAAACACCTGAGCGATACGAACAGGGAACTTGGCGAAATCGGAGAAAGCCTGAGCTCAAGCAGCCAGCAAACTGCAAGCGCGACAAACCAAATCCTTTCGAACATCGAAAACGTGCGCGGGCAATCGCAGAAGCAGACGGCTTCGGTGCAGAACACTTCGTCCGTCATCGACCAGTCCGGAATCAGCGCAGCGGAACTTAGCGACGTTACCGGCGAGCAAGCCGCAGGAATCACGGAATCGTCCGCCGCAATCGAAGAAATGCTTGGAAACATCGGGGCTGTAACGGAATCCGTAAAGAAAATGACTAAAAGCATAAGAGAACTTTCGGGAACGGTAAAAGAAAGCGACGAAAAAATCTCGAATGTAAGCCAAAAAACAAAACTTATGGCAGAAGAATCGCAAAATCTTGTGCAGGCGAACAACCTGATTTCTTCCGTGGCGGCGCAGACAAATCTTCTTGCGATGAACGCCGCAATCGAAGCGGCACACGCAGGCGAGGCCGGAAAAGGATTTGCCGTGGTCGCAGACGAAATCCGAAAACTTGCAGAAACTTCGTCCGCACAGTCAAAGAACATAGGCGGCGAACTCAAAGAAATTCTTGAAGTGATTCAGGCGGTCGTAACGCTTTCGGAAAACAGCAAAGATGCGTTCTCGCAAATAGTAAGCCAACTTCAGGAATCCGAATCGCTGATGAATCAGATAGATTCGGCAATGAGCGAACAGGAAGCCGCTTCCAATCAGATTTTGAGTGCTCTTAAGGACATGAAAAATCAGTCCGTGCACGTGGAAGAAAAATCGAAGGAACTTAAAGCCGGCGTAGAAAACGTAAAAACGGACATGGATGACGTTTCTCAAATTTCGAACGCCATATTGGGCAGCATGGACGAAATATCATCCGGCTCTCAGCAGATAAATTCATCCTCGCAAAATGTTTCAGACCTTGCGCAAAAAACACGGGAAAACATAAAAGTGCTGGATAAAATACTGGGGCAGTTCAATTTTTAGAAGGCACGAAAGCGCAGTCGTAAATTAGCGAGTTTGCTTTGCGAACTTGCTGTGTTTTACGCGGTGCTGTTCGTGCGGCTGAAAATAAACTTCCCTAAAATGTAACAGGGAGAGAATTGTAATTCTCTCCCTGTTGTATTCATGCGTAAAGGCACACTTGAAAATCCGTTGAATATTTATTTTTCGTCAAAGTCAGTTTCCAAAGGAATGTCGTTTTCCTCTTCAAAAATCAGCTTTTCATAATCGGAATCCGCAGCTTTGGTGTCTTCGTTTATTTTTGTTGTTTCGTCCGGACTTTTGAACACGGCATTTTCCGCCTCAAATTCGTTTTCCTCATTTCCAACGGCGGATTCGTGAATCTTTTCCGATTCATTTTCATTCCGATTTTCAACATAAGTTTCCGGCGCATCAATCTCGGAAGCGGAGTTTATGTTCATTCCGTCATCTCTAAAAGCATTTTGACTTTCAACAAAAATCGAAACATTTTTGAACGCATTTTCTCCGATTTTTACGCCGGGCTTCAAATTCTTTATGTAGGTTAGATTTTTGCAATCGGCAAACGCTTCTTTTCCGATTGAAGCCAAATTCTTTTCAAAAGAAACGCCCAGCAAGGATTTGCAGCCTGAGTAGGCATAATCTTTTATTTCCGTTATAGATTCTCCGAACGCAAGGGCGCGAACGGGCTCCCCGTTCAGATAAAAATTTTCCGCATACATCAGCGGATTTGCGTCCTGATTTTCAAAATCTATTTTGTTCCATGCGGAAATATTTTCGACCACCACATCTTTTAGATTTTCGCAGCCTTTGAAAGCGTCTTTTCCAATGGTTTTGACCGTCCGTGGAAATTCTATTTTTCTAAGCGACTTGTTTTCGTAGAACGCGAACGCTCCGATTTTCGTAAAATTATCGGCTACTATAAGGTAGGATTTTGTACCGAAATACGCCACGAGTTTTTTTCCATCCTTGGAAATCAAGCCTTTTCCCTGCTGAATTGCCCTTAGATTTTCGTTCAATGCAGAAACTTTGACATTTATTTTGGGGCAATCCATGAACACGCCTTGTTCAATTTCGGAGACGGACGACGGAAGCGTGATGTCAACCAAATTTTCGCAATGCGCAAAAGCCCTTTCCTTGATTTTTTCAAGTTCTTCGGGAAGTTTCACTTCGCTCAAGGAATAGCAGTTTGCAAAAAGATTTTCTTCGATGGTTTTGAGCTTAGAAGGAAGCGTTATTTTCTTTAATTTTTCGCTGTGTTCAAATGCATTCTGCCCGATTTCCGTAACGCTTTCAGGAATTTTTACAATCTCAAGATTTGCGCAGTTGTAAAAGGCACGCAATCCGATTTTTTCTACACCTTCGGGAATTATCACAAAAGAAGCGAGCCTGTTTTCCGAGAACGCCCGGTCTCCAATCTCAATAACCGGAATTCCGCCGATTTCTTTGGGAACCGTAACTATTTCATCCTGACCGTTGTACCCGACGACGATAAAGCCGTCTGCGTCGCTCTCTTCAGAATCCAAAACCTGAATGTCAAATCCCTGATACGACAAGGCATAAATAGGGAACAAAAAAACGCTCGCAAACAGAAAAAAAATTGTTCTTCTAAAGTTTTTAATGGATTTCATTTTATCACCTTACCTGAATATTTTCGACCAAGGACTAAGTTCGGCATTCAAAGTCGCCGAATTTAAACAACCCGGTTTTAGAGAATCGATATTCTCGCAACTGCCGCATTTTAAGGGAGCATATTCGATTATCGGCATAAACTTCCGAAACTTTGACAGTTTGATTCCCGGATAACACGGAACTTTGTCTCCGACATTCAGAAAAATATGCCGCTTCATTTTCCGTTGCGTGCGTTCAAAAGCGAGGGATTTTCATATTCTATAATGAGAAATAAATATCGTTTATATATCATGAAATCAGATTTGACCTATACAAAATAGAAGAAATCTGCAAGAATTGAAAAATGACTGAAAAACCTTATATCAAAAGTGATAGAAAATCAGATTTTTATCGCATTGTTGAAATAACATTTTTGATTTTATTTTCCATATATGTTTTGTACTCGGCGGCGGCGCAAATTTTCCCTTGGGAACATTTGTCTTTTTTTGAAGGAAGAGCAAAAGAATTTTCTACAGGATTCGTGGAAAAATCTACCGGAATGTCGGTGGAAATTCCTGCGCAAAGCAAGCCCGAACTTTTTTCAAAAGGCATAACGATTGTAGGAACGCTGCCCGATTACATAAATTCCCACGATTACATGAGACTTTATATGGCTCACCAAAATGTTTCGGTTCTTATAGACGGAACGGAGCGCACCTCATTTCGGTCGCCGAAATACGGATGGAAAAACGCTCCGTCAAATTACAGCCTTTTTGTTCCGCTAGAAAAAACCGACGCAGGAAAATCCGTTGAAATTTCTTTTGACAGCGATATGCCGGCTTACGCATCCCGCATAGGAATGATTTACATCGGGACATACTCGCAGATAATTTCTACGCTTCTTCATGTCGCCGGAACAAGCGTCATGTTTGCAATCGGCGGACTTGTCCTTGGAATTTGCCTTCTTGTCGCAGGAGTATTCTACGGCAGAAAAGCAAACGTCAGTTCCTTGCTTTACATAGGAACGTTCATGCTTTGCATTTCGCTTTGGATATTGAACGAATCCGTTTTGCGCCAGTTCCTTTTTTCGAATCTTACAGCCACCATGTATACGATTGTGTTCAGTCTTGCGTTCGGCTGTGTTCCGTGGGCGCTTTTCATGTGCGAAATGCAATACAAACGATACAGCCGCATTTACTATTCCATTGCGGTTGTTAGCATCGCAACGACCGTTTTCAGCGTCCTTGCCTACGGTTTCGGCTGGATTTCTCTTACGAATATTTTGAAAATCGACCACATCGAAATAGGAATAATGATTGCGACAATGATTTTCACGTTCGTAAGGGACAAAATAAAAAGCAACCCGACGTATCTTGGAAAAGCGTTCTCAATCGGAATCCTGATTTTTATGTTCTGCATAATCTACGAGATTGTCTCAATCTGGACGAGGGACAACTATATTCGAGGAACTGCTACGGGATTCGGTCTTTTTGTCTTCCTTGTGTGCATGACAATCACGGTGGTGGACTACATAGTAAAAGCCAATTTTGACCGCCAGCAGGAATTCATCGACGTTACCGTAAAAAATCTTCAACTTATGATGGAACATCAAAAAATCCAGACAAACGTGATTTTTACTTTGGCTTCAGTAATCGAAAGCAGAGACGAAACGACGGGCGCTCACGTAAAAAACACTTCGAATTACGTGCGTTTTATCGGGAACAAACTGCTTGAAAAAGGCGAATTCAAAGAAATCCTGACTCCCGAATATGTGAACATACTTGCCACGGCAGCCCCGCTTCACGATGTCGGAAAAGTCAAAGTTCCCGATGCGATTCTTACAAAACCCGGAAAACTTACGGACCAGGAATACAGGCAGATTCAGAACCACACGATTTACGGGTTCGAAATGTTGGACGACATTCTAAAACATATCGGCACAAACACTTACCTTGAGGTTGCAAGAGAAATTGCGCTCAACCACCACGAACATTTTGACGGGAACGGATTTCCGTACAGACTTTTGGGCGATGAAATTCCTTTGAGCGCAAGAATCATGTCGGTGGCAGATGTTGTGGATGCCCTGCTTTCCGAAAGGCAGTACAAACCTGCGTTTAGTTTTGAAAAAACTTACGAAATAATGTCGGTTGAAAGCGGAAAGCAATTTGACCCGATTGTCCTTGCCGCGCTTCTTGACAACTGGGAAGAATTCAAAATCTTTTCAAAGAAGATTCAGTCCGGCGAACAGGATTAAAATAAACTCCGCCGAATTTGTAAAGTAAACCGGCTTATTGAACGCATTTTTCATAAAATTGAAAAAATACGGAAATTCGCCAATTCTCGACTTAAAAAAAACTTCCGATTCGCAAATTTTCAAAAAAGCTGAAAAAGCCGTCTTGATTTTTGTTTTCCGGCGGATTAAAAATCCTTTTTAATCCTGCGTACCTGCAAAAATTTTTCAAATAGATTGAGAACTTCCAAAAGAAATTCTATAATTCCTCGAAGAATCTTATGCTCACGAGGAGGCAATTCATCTATGAAAAATAAAACGGATATTTCCATCGACACAAAATGCATTCATGCGGGCTATGAGCCTAAAAACGGAGAGCCTCGCCAGATTCCGATAATTCAGTCCACGACATTCAAATACGATACAAGCGAAGACATGGGCGCTTTGTTCGACCTTGAAAAAAGCGGATATTTTTACACAAGGCTTCAAAATCCCACGAACGATTTTGTCGCGGCAAAACTTGCTTCGCTTGAAGGCGGAACAGCAGGAATGCTCACGTCGTCGGGTCAGGCGGCTAATTTTTTTGCCATTTTCAATATATGCGAGGCGGGAAGCCATATCGTCGCTTCCTCTTCGATTTACGGCGGAACGTTCAATCTTATTTCCATCACATTGAAAAAAATGGGAATCGACGCGACGTTCGTCGAACCCGACGCATCGGAAGATGAATTGAACGCGGCTTTTAAAAGCAACACAAGGGCAGTTTTCGGAGAAACCATCGCAAATCCTGCGCTTACTGTTCTCGACATTGAAAAATTCGCAAAAGCGGCGCATGACCACAATGTTCCGCTGATTGTCGACAACACTTTTCCGACTCCGATAAATTGTCGTCCAATCGAATGGGGGGCGGACATCGTAACTCATTCGACGACAAAATATTTGGACGGACATGGCGCATGCGTCGGCGGAGCTGTAATCGATGCCGGAAAATTCGACTGGATTTCGCACAAAGATATGTTTCCCGGGCTTGCGACTCCCGACGAAAGTTATCACGGAATAACTTATGCGGAGCGGTTCGGAAAAGAAGGCGCTTTCATCACAAAAGCTACGGCGCAACTCATGCGAGATTTGGGCTCGATTCAGTCGCCGATGAACGCTTACATTCTGAACCTCGGACTTGAATCTTTGCATGTAAGAATGCCCCGTCATGTGGAAAACGGACAGGCGGTCGCAGAATTTTTGGAAAAGCAGCCTCAAGTAAAAGGCGTAAATTATCCCACCTTAAAATCGAACAAATATTACGAACTTTCGAAAAAATATCTTCCGAACGGAAGTTGCGGCGTGGTTTCGTTTGAACTGAAAGACGGACGGTCGGCGGCTGAAAAATTCATGAAAGCACTCAGGCTTTTTTCGATTGAAACGCATGTAGCCGACGCAAGGTCGTGCTGTTTGAATCCTGCAACTTCAACACATCGGCAAATGACTGACGAACAGCTGAAAAATGCCGGTATTCCTGCAGGCCTTGTAAGACTTTCGTGCGGACTTGAAGACAAAAAAGACCTTCTTAACGATTTGGAACAGGCGCTGAAGGCAATTTAAGTCTGACCAAATTTCCGAAAATAACGCACAAAACGGATGCGCTTACAAAAGAGCGGCCTCATAAAGTAATGTTCGGCATTTGAAAAACGCATCCGCTGAACGTAAAATCCGCTGGACTATGCACAGGCGGACTTTAGGTTCGGAATCTGAAGCATACTATATTCGGTATAGCGGGATTTTTTTCCGCGAGATTACGACGAAATTTTCCGTAAAGTTCTGCATAAAAAAATGCTTTCGGGTCATTAAGTTTATTTTTATACTATAAATCTTATAAATATACAGAATAAAAACATTGCATTTCAAAAGATGCAATATAGAATAGGCTTCAACTAATCCCGCAGAATCTAGGCAGTCCGTCGCCAATGGAGGCAAAATGAAACTTACCAACTCAATTGCATTCAGAATCATTTTTACCAGCGTCGCCCTGACATTCATATACACGGTGTCGCTTTTTACAATCACATACCTAAAACTTAGCCGAGGTATAATGAACGAAAAAATCACGGCACTCGAAGAGGAAGGAGAAAGCGTCATCCGTGACATAACGAATCATGAATACAATTTGAAGAAAAGTCTTGAATGGCTAAGGCAATCCATAGAAAGAATCGACGGAGACTCGGCGAATTTTCAAAGCGACTTGAACGCTCTGTGCAATGATGGAATGCATTTTTTCGACCTTGATGAAGCAGCTGTGTTCGATATAAAAGGAAGCTTAATCGCAGGAACATACGACAAAGGCGATTCGGACAAATCCGTCCTTCAAAAAGGGCTTGGCGGCTCTGACACGGAAGACATTTTCTTCAAGAACGGCGACATATTCGCAAAAGGCGCATACCCAATCTTCCGGCAAAGAAAAGTCGTGGGCGCTATCTACGCCTCGAACAAAATAACATCGGATGAGTTCGTGCAAAGCCTTGCCGACTTTACCGGCATGGAATTTACTATTTTCGACAATTACAAAAGAGTCTACACAAGCATTCCCCAAATGAAGGGAACGGAAATCGAAAAAAAATCGATAATAGACGAAGCGATGAAAGGAAATGCGTTCAACGGAAGAGCGACAATCGCAAAGAAAAACTTCATCACCACATATTTTCCGCTTACCAACAAAAAAGGCGAAGCTATTACAGTCCTTTTTCTTGGAAGTTCCCTTCATGACACCCAAACTCTCGCCCTGGAAATCTTTTCTTCCGTGCTGCTGCTTTCCTCGATTCTTGGAATTGTCTCCATGGCAATCCTTGTTGGAATCATGTACTTTTTCTTGATAAGGAAACTCAATTTCATAAGGTCGTCGATAAAAAATCTGAACTCAGGCGAAGCCGACCTTACGTACAGGCTTAAAATAAAAGGTAAGGACGAATTCAAAGAAATTTCCGAAGACATAAACAAATTCATGGAAATGCTTCAGAAAATAGTAACCACAATTTCAATGGAAAACCAAACGCTCCGAGGAATAGGCGAAAATTTGAGTTCGCATAGCCTTGAAACCGCCACAGCCACAAATCAGATAATGGGCAACATCCAGAACGTAAAAAAGCAGGCGAAAGAACAGGCGAATTCCGTTACGGACACATCGGCGGTTTTGGACAAAGCGAACTCGAACATCAACACGCTGAACGAACTTATAGAAAATCAGGCGACGGAAATTACGGAGTCGTCCGCCGCAATCGAAGAAATGCTCGGAAACATCGGTTCCGTTTCCGAATCCGTAAAGAAGATGTCGCAAAGTTTTGATGTCCTTTCAAAAACGGTGAACGACAGCAACGCAAAAATTGCAAGCGTTACACAAAAAGCAAATCTTATGGCGGAAGAATCGCAAAATCTCGTGCAGGCGAACAACCTGATTTCTTCCGTGGCGGCGCAGACAAATCTTCTTGCGA
>CALHVG010000014.1 GCA_938039145.1 uncultured Treponema sp. | reverse complement strand
TTTCCCATAACGAAACAACTTGCAGGCTTTAGAAAGACAAAAACTCCACGACATATGCGGGTTCTTAGGGCATAGCCCTAAGCAGTACGGGGAAGAGGGAGAGAGTTTAATAGAGAGAGGGAAACCCCTGTTTTGCCGGGGGTTTCCCTCTCTCTATTAGAGAAAAACTTTACCACGCCCTGATAATAACTTATTCCGGCATCTCTTTTGTATATGCGATTAATTCCGGGCGGTATTCAAAGTGCATATTGTCCCAAATTGGCCATTTTCCGCCCCAGATGAAGCCTTCGCTTTCAAACGCCTGGATGACTTTTAAAGGCGGCATCCAGCGCTTATCCAAAGGAAGGGTCATCCAGCCGTCGGGGTCGATGTCGCGTCGCCATGCCCAATAAATATTCTTTTGCCCCCAGCCGCGCGGAAGAACGTCCACTGCAATTCCGTAACTGTGAAACGAGCGCGACGCGCGGTCTCGGATTTCGCGCCAATTGTAGCTGTCCACCCGCGAGAGCGTATCGATAAAATCTTTTACGCCGCTGTCGGTTTTTGCAAGTTCACGGATTTTCTTTTCGACACGGGAAAGCGGCTCAAATATCCATTCGTGCGCATTTGTGTTTTTCCCAAGGAAGCTCACGCTTTTTATGTGGGCTTCCGTTGACCGGCGCGTTTCACTGTCGTATACGATATTAAAAAAGTCTAGCGACACGCCTGCTTGCCTTGAACGGTTTTCCGCCGAAGAAAAATTACGCAGACGACGTATGTCTTCATCTGAAAACGTTGAGGGGTCGGGAATGTCTTTTGCATAGCGGTACATGACGTTCCAATACAGGTCTTTTTCAGGAAGTTTTTGGAGCGTAAGCATTTTGACGCGAGCCCAATAAAGTGTTGCCTTCTGATGAGCGGAACCGTTTTTGCGCGTAACTTCGATTTTATAATCTTTGTGCGGCTCATCGTAGGTACAATTAAACCTGATATCGGGATAGGCACGGCGCAGAATAGAAAGCTCTTTAGGTTCCGGTAAAGGTGCGGAAAACATGAGGGACGGCAGACTTAAAAATATGCAGAGTGCCGATATGCGAAGAAACATACAGTTCTTTTTTATTTTTGAAAGATACATTGCAAAGCTCCTAAAAGCGGTAAGAATTGTAGTTATTAAAGTCTGTAATTCCGGGTAAGATTCAGATTCGATACAAAACTTATCGCACAGGAAAATTACAAACATGAACGAATATAACACATTGCACTCTCAATTTCTATCATTCGTTGACATCATTCTCGGAGTGGCGGAATAAGTCCTTATTGAAGAACATCCGTTAAATAACTAAAATACTTTTATTATGGTACCGACTTTAATAAAAGATTTTCTTTCAACAAAGGCAGACGGTAAAAGAGTTACTGTCTGCGGTTGGGTTCGAACCGTCAGGGACTCAAAGAATTTGGTTTTCATTCAGGTAAACGACGGAAGCTCTATTGAAAACATTCAGCTTGCATTCGACAGGAATGCGCCTTGTCAAAGCGCAAATGTAGAAAATATTGAAAATGAACTTAAAAGATTAAGCACTGGCGCATCCGTCAGGGCGGAAGGGCTCCTTGTTCCTTCCCCGGCATCAGGGCAGGCTGTTGAAATTACTCTTGAAAAACTTACTGTCCTTGGGGAATGTAATCCGGACTCATATCCTTTGCAGAAAAACAGGATGTCAATGGAATATTTAAGGACAAACGCCCACCTGAGGGCAAGAACGAACACTTTCGGAGCGGTTTACAGAGTCCGGAACCAGATGGCATTTGCCGTTCATTCGTTTTTTCAGGAACGGGGATTTGTCTACATCAATGCCCCTGAAATAACCTGTTCCGATGCGGAAGGCGCAGGCGAAATGTTCCAAGTCACTACCCTATCCATGGAAAAAATCGCAGAGATGGGTGTAAAAGCAGGTGCAGGCGGAATGAAAATCGAGGATGCACACAAAATTGTGGACTATTCAAAGGACTTTTTCGGGAAAAAGGCAAGTCTTACAGTTTCCGGGCAGCTTGAAGCGGAAACGCTTGCTACCGCCCTCAGCCGCGTCTACACTTTCGGCCCCACGTTCCGAGCCGAAAACTCGAACACGCCGCGTCATCTTTCCGAGTTCTGGATGATTGAGCCTGAAATGGCGTTCTTTGACCTGAACGACGACATGGACATTCAGGAAGAATTCGTAAAATATCTTCTTGATTGGGCGCTTACAAAATGCCGCAAAGACCTGGAATTCTTTGACAAACGAATTCAGAACGGTCTTATCGAAAACCTTACAAAAGTGCGAGATGCAAAATTCGTGCGGATTTCATACACGGATGCCGTAAAAATGCTTGAAAAAGCGGAAGCGGACGGAGCAAAGTTTGAGTTCAAGCCGTCATGGGGCTGCGACATTGCCACAGAGCATGAACGGTATCTTACCGAAAAGATTTTCGCAGGTCCTGTGATGGTCTACGACTATCCAAAGGAAATAAAGTCATTCTACATGAAGCAGAACGATGACGGAAAAACCGTAAAAGCAGTCGATGTGCTTGTTCCGGGAATCGGGGAACTTATCGGCGGTTCGGAAAGAGAAGAAAACTACGAGAAACTTCTGAAAGCATGCGAAGAGCGGAAAATGGATATGACGAATTATCAATGGTATCTTGACCTTCGAAGATTCGGTTCTGTTCCGCATTCGGGATTCGGGCTTGGCTTCGAACGCCTGATAAGATACGTAACGGGCATGGAAAACATCAGGGACGTAATTCCGTATCCGCGCGCCCCGAAATTGGCAGATTTCTGATTTGAAAACAAGCCTCAAGTCAAAGTTAATAAAGTTGTCGCAGACCCTATATTTGACGGTCATATTTTATTTCAAGAACAATCTTGGACTTGCGGCAGGCTCTTGCACATTCGGCTTCATTTTCAGCTTCATCCCGATAATCATGCTGATTCTGACAAGCTGCATAGGTCTTATGTCGGCATATCCTCGAATACTTACATGGATTTCATCATCTCTTTCGCTTGTGATAGGCGATGTGTTCGACATTTCAAGTTACATCGAACGGCTTTCATCGGGATTTTCCGTCTCCGGTGTGAACATAGTGCTTACATTCTTCATAATCTGGATGGCAAGAAAACTTTTCGCATCCATAATTCAAGCAATGAGAAGCATTTTTAATACTGTAGCACCGGCAAGGCTCGTCTTGAACCAGCTGCTTACATTCGCAGGCGAACTTGTTGTTATCGTGATATGCGCCGTGGTATTGTTCGCAGCATTCATATCAAGTCAGATTCTTACACTTCCCGTTTTCATGCGGTTCAAAGAAGTCTTTCCGCTGATCTTCAGCTCGCTTTCGAACAATGTGGTCAGCATAGCGTTCTATTTTATACTGTTTCTTTTTACGCTGGTATGCTACAGGGTGGCAAGCGGAACAAAACCGCCCGTAAAACTCTGCATAGCGACATCTGTCATGTGCGTGGGATTTTTCTACATGGTCGTATGGTTCGTCTCTCGCACAATCAACAAGGCAAACTACAGCACAATATACGGAATCCTAAGCAATCTTATGATTCTTCTGTTTGAGGTATGGTTTTTCTTCAGCATATTTGTGTTTTTTGCGCAGCTTATCTATGTATGGCAGTACCTGGATTTTCTTATGGTAGGCGAGATATATCTTCTTCCCAACCGCACGAACATGACAAAACTGGAGGCCATCCATCGGCTTCTTTTCATAAATCCTTACGCCCTTATGGAAAACGAAAACCTTGTGCATTATAAAAAAGGAGAAAAAATCTACAGCGAAGGAGATGCTGTGGAATGTGCGTTCTATGTATTCCAAGGTTCGGTGATGGAAAAGCAAAAAGAGTTCACGGTAAACAGATTCAAAGGAGATTCGTTCGGGGAAACCGAACTTATAATGAAAACAAAACGAATCTCTGAAACTACAGCACAGACCGACTGCACTCTCATAAGGATTCCCGAAAAAGATTTTGAAATCCTTATCGGAAGGAACACAAGAGCGGCGAAAAAAGCGATAGACGCAATATCGTCCGCATACGGAAAAACGTCGCTTTGAAAGCCGAATGGAAAGCCGACTTTCAAAGATTCCGGCAAAAGTAGAAATTCAAGGCATAATCTGATAAAATCAAAAAAAATATTTCCCGCAATCCGGCGGAACAGGAAGAAAATATGGCTCGTTCAAAAATCGTTGTCCTGGACTTTGGAAGTCAGTACGCCCACCTTATAGCAAAAAGATTCCGTATGCTCGGCTATTATTCTGAAATCGCAATGCCTTCTTGCAGCACGGAATCGCTGAAAGACGCAAAAGGAATTATCCTTTCAGGGGGGCCAAGTTCCGTATACGAAAAAAACGTTCCGGACTTTAACGAAAAAATCCTTGACCTTCCGATACCCATTCTTGGGCTTTGCTACGGACACCAGCTTATGGCAAAATGCTATGGCGGAAAGGTAGGAAAAGCTTCCGTAGGCGAGTTCGGATTTTCGGAACTTAAAAAGGAGCAAAATATTTCTTCTCCGATTTTTGAAGGGCTTTCGCAATCGGAACAGGTATGGATGAGCCATCAGGACGAGGTTCTTGTTCCCGGAAACGGATTCGAGGCAATCGGAAACACAAAGGATTGCAGATATGCAGCTTTGCAGAACATTCAAAAAAAGCGCTTTTCGTTGCAGTTTCATTGTGAAGTAAAAGACACTCCGTGCGGAAACAGGATTTTTGAAAACTTTGCAAAATTTTCCGGAATGGAGAAAAACTGGGATCAGGACACAGTGCTTTTTATGATTCTTGAAGGCATTCGGAACGAAGCAAAAGATAAAAAAGTTCTGCTTTTCCTTTCCGGCGGAGTGGATTCGTCCGTAACTTTTGCCCTTCTGAACAAGGCTTTGGGAAAGGAGCGTGTTCTTGGGCTTCACATAGACAACGGTTTTATGCGCAAAAACGAGTCAAAATCGGTAGCGGAATTGTACAGAAAGTTCGGATTTGACAATTTTATCGTTGAAGACGCATCCGAAAGTTTCCTTGAAGCAATAAAAGGTCTTTCAGACCCGCAGAAAAAACGCATGGCTGTAGGCGAAAACTTTATCACCGTAAGAAACGAAGTTTTAAAAAAGCAAAACCTTAACGAATCGGAATGGCTTTTGGCTCAGGGAACGCTCTACCCCGACATCATAGAATCCGGCGGAACAAAAAATTCAAAAACCATAAAGACGCACCACAACAGGGTGGACGGCATTCAAAGTCTAATCGAAAAAGGACTTATAATCGAACCGATAAAAGACCTATACAAAGACGAAGTTCGAGCAATCGGAAAAAAACTTGCTCTTAGCCCCGATCTTATAATGCGGCACCCCTTCCCCGGGCCGGGACTTTCGATAAACGTTTTGTGCAACGACGGAAAATCGTGGACTGAAAAAGACGAAGCGGAACTTAAAGAAGCGCAAAAGGAACTTGACGCAGTTCAGTTCACGCAGTTCTGCGCCCACTGCACGCAGGAGCTGAAACGGACTGTAATTCCTGTCCGCTCCGTTGGAGTTCAGGGCGACTTCAGAACATACAGGTTTCCTGCCTGCCTGACGTTCAGCCACGAAGGTGACGGATTTTACCATCTTCCAAAAATCAGAGAAAAAGTGGAATCAGCCTCAAGTTCCGTGACAAACAGCGCAATTTTTTTAAACAGAACTGTCATAAAACTTTACCAAAAACCCGGCATAAATGAAAACGACATGAAACTGCAGGAAGCATTTTGCGACAGGCAGCACCTGGATATGCTTCGAGAAGTTGACGACATAGTGCTTTCAGAGCTTCATAACTCAAATTGGTACGAAAAAATATTCCAGCACCTAACGATAATCCTTCCATATGCGTCGGAAAAAGGACGGGCAAGTTTTGTACTTCGCCCCGTATGCTCCGAGGACGTTATGACGGCTCGTTTTGCATGGCTTCCAAAGGAAGTTATGCAAAAAATCCTAAGAAGAATCGCTTTGCTTGATTTTGCGGATGCGGTGTATCTTGACGTAACGAATAAGCCGCCAGCAACGTTCGGCTGGGAATAAGGAAAACGTTTTACTGAAAGATTTTTATTAGAATTCGGAGGCTCACAGAATATGTCCGCGCAAAAGATTCTGCCGCTGGACTTTGTTGTCCTTTTTATCATTGCGGCGGCTGCCGTTTTTCTGACAGTCAAAAACGGAAATCAAAAAGGAAACAAAATAATTGTCCATACGCCAGAAAAGGACTACGAATATTCTTCGGAAATCGACGGAATTTATTCCGTGCAAGGGCTTATAGGAACCACGACATTCATGGTAAAGTCCGGGAAAATCCGCATAATCGATTCTCCGTGCGCCAACAGGCTCTGCATAAACCAAGGCTGGGCAAGTCCGCTTGTGTGCCTTCCTAACGAAGTGATAATCACTCTTGAAAATCAGGGAGAATTCGATGCCGTCTCTGAATAGCAGGAAAAGAATCGCATATCTTTCCGCCCTCACGCTTTTTTTCACATATTTTGAACTTCTTTTTCCCCGGATTCTGCCGTTTTTCCGCATAGGACTTGGAAATATTCCCGTCCTTGTTGCGTTTGACCTTGCCCCAAAGAATTTTATTCTGCTTCTTGCCGTAAAATCGCTTGCAGGAAGTCTTATGTCGGGCACATTTTTTTCGCCTTTCATTTTAATTTCGCTGTCTCAGTCGTTTTCAAGCGGACTTGCAATGTACGCACTTGCAAAACTGAACGGAGCTTTAAAGAAAAACATTTTGAGCGTATACGGAATTTCGCTCGTAGGTTCTGCGGTAAGCGGAATAATCCAGATTTATTCGGTAAGCCTTTATCTTGGAAAGGGAACCCTTCGCCTTACAGGGCCTATGCTGCTTTTCAACTGCGCAAGCGGAATCATCACCGCATTTTTAAGCCGTGCGCTTAGCTTTCCTGAAAAAACACCGAATCTCGTAAAAGGAAATATAAGCCCTCAAAATGCCGAAAAAGCAAAAAAAAGACGCATTTACCTGCGTCCAAAAACGATGAGGCAAAACATAATAAGCATAATTTTTGTAATCGCATTTTCGACAGTGATTTTTTTGCTGCGTTCCATACCGATTCTTCTAATCTGCCTTGCGCTGTCGTTCCTGATTCAGATTCTTGGCGGAAGAAAAATAAAGATTTTTCCGCACATCGGACTTTGGATTTTCGTACTTGCATCCTCTCTTTTTATCCCGAACGGAAAAGTGCTTTTCAGGCTCGGGCATTTTTCCGTCACATACGGCGCTCTTTTAACGGGAATCGAAAAGGCGATAAAACTTAGCGCCGTAAGCGCATTAAGCCAATACGCAGCCGTAATAAAAATATCCGAAAAAAAACTTTTCGGCCTTACGCATTCATATTACAAGGCGCTTTTGGACTGCGTTACAAACACGGACGGAAGCATATTAAAAAAACTCAAAAGAACTTTAAGCGCCGAAAGCCTTAATGCGGAATAAAAGCGTTTTCAAAATCAGTCCACGGAAACTGTTTTTGAAAAGTCGAAGAAAAACGTTATTTTTTCTTCAAGACCTTTTGTGTAAAAAATTTCTTCGTCTTTCGTAAAGATTATCATCTGAAAATCCCTGTGCTTTTTCCAAAAGTCTATGGCTTTTTCAAGCCCCATCGCAAAAAGAGCCGTGCTTAAAGCGTCGGCGTAAAGAGAGCTTTCTGCAATTATGCTTACGCTTTCGATTTCGTTTTCAACAGGAAAGCCGGTTTTGGAATCAAAAATATGGATGTACTTTTTTCCGTTTTCGTCAAAGAAAAACCTTTCGTAGCCGCCGCTTGTTGTTACGCTTGAATCCTTTATTTTTATGCCGACGGCAGGTTCTCCAACCCACGGATTTTTTACGCCTATATTCCATTCCGAGCCGTCAGTTTTCAGTCCCACAACATGAACATTCCCGCCAAGATTCAAAATTGCGGACTTTATTCCGTTAGCTTTAAAAATCTTTACAGCCTCGTCGCAGCTTAAACCTTTTCCCACAGCCCCGAAATCGAACATCATGCCTTCTTCTTTGAACGAAAAATCAGGTTCCGCCTCATTTGTTTTTTCGCCTTTTGCGTTCAGAACCGCTTTTGAAAAATCCGTAAGCAAAAGAGCTTTATCGATTTCAGACTGCAAGGGAACTCTGTTTTTTTCTTCGGTGAATCCCCAAAGTTTTGTTACAGGATACAAAGCGGGATTGAAAGCGCCTTCCGTTTTTTCCGCCATATCAAGCGAAAACGAAAAAAGTTTTTCAGTCTCGGGGTGCAGAAAAACAAAAGTCTTTCCTCCGGCGTTTATTTTATACACATCGCTTTGGCTGTCCGTAACGGAAATATAAGATTCCAGTTCCAGAATGCGTTTTTTTACAAGCCTGTTCGCTTTTGACGATTTTGCACCGTACGACGTTACTGTCATGTAAGTGTCCATCGCTTTAAACTGAATTGAATCCTTAGCGGAAGAACACGAAACCGAAAGAAAAATTGCAAAAACAAAAGCCGAAAGGAAAAACTCTTTTTTCCGCACAAAGCGGATAAGCCGAACGCAATTTCCGAGCAGCGGAGTTTTCATCAGTTCAGAATCCTAAGAACGCCGGGGAGCACTTCCCATTTTACGTGCTTTGCATCGCAAACGTATTCTCCGTCAGTGTGAAGCACAAGCGGTTTTTCAGAATCAATTTCAAGGCTTGAAAACTTTTTTACGGTGAATCCTTTAAGTTTTTCATGTAAGCCCAGAATTAAAAACGGGAACACGGGATACACAATCCCCCTCGGAATTCCGTCAGCCGCGCAGCACGTAAGAAATCCGTCATTGCTTAGCGCCTTCGGAGCCATTTTTACCCCTCCGCCTTCCGCAGCGAGGTTCATGCCTGCAAGAAAAATCAGTTTTTTGAAATCCACTTTTTCCGTGCCGTCAAATATTGCCTTTACATTGTAAAACTCCATCGTTGCAAGCGTGTAAAGCGTTATCAGAATGTATACGGAGCCTCCGAACGTCATTCTGTTCAGGACTGTTTTCAGCCTTGACTCGTTAACTTTTTTTGTAACGATTGCATCCATTCCTATTCCCGAACTGATTCCGAAATACCTTGTAATTCCGTCGGCGGTAACTTTTCCCAAATCCATCAAAACATCCCCGGATGAAGAAAGGATTTTTTCAAAGACTTTTCTTGTATTCCGAAAGCCGCGTTTTACTCCAAGTCCGCGGCAAAAATCGTTTCCGCTTCCCGTAGGGATTACGCCGAATTTCACCTTGGAAAAATCTTCGATTCCGTTAAGGACTTCGTTTACAGTGCCGTCCCCGCCAACTACAATGATTTTTTTGTCGGGGTCTGAATTGCGGCACACATCCCGCGCAAGTTCGCCTGCGTGCCCCTCCCCCGCAGGAAGCAGCATTTTATATTCGACTTTTTTTTCGATAAGGAGTTTCTTAACCTTTTTCCATGTAAGAAGAGCCTTGCCGCTAGCTCCATGAATGTTAGCGATAAAATAATACATGGACTAAGTTTAGTCCGAGATTCTTTTTTTTACAATCCAAAAGCCTGTAAAATCCAAAACGAATGAGCGTATTCTTAATCCGCCGTGAACCCGCAATACAAAAAAGGCTGAAGGATGAACTTCCGTGAACATTTTTCAGCGTGCAGGTTTGCGCTTACGGCAAAAAGGATGTTACGGAACAGTCCTGAATTATGCAGCAGGACGCTACAGCTCTATGCATCAGATCACTCCTGTATTATCTTGAAGGACACATCTTCATTATGCTGAAGAACACATCTTCATTATCTTGAAGGACATCTCTACATTATGCTGTAGGAGTGTCCTACATTACTTTGAAGAACATCTCTTCATTATGCTGTAGGGGTGTCCCGCATTACGCTGCGGGGATGTCCCGCATTATGCTGCGGTGTTGTCCCGCACTATGCTGCGGAGAACATCTTGCAAGTTTGCCAACGGCAAACTTGAGACGGACGGGCGGCGGATAAACGGGTCTTTCACCCTTTTATTCTTCGCCCGCCGACACCGGTTTTCCATAAGGAAAACCGGAATAACTCATCTACCAACAAGCGGATGAACGAAGCCTTAATATTACTGTACACCTTCTTGCAAGAATTGGGCTTTGCACAATTCTTGAGACGGGCATACAACCGGCAATCGGATGAAGGATGCGTTAAAATGCCCGTCCTCCGTCCATATGTGGTCGGTCACACCGACCTTATGTGGTCGGTCACACCGATATTATCGTATCGGGGTGTCCGATATTACCGTATCGCACTGCCCGATATTGCCGTATCGGGATGTCCGATATTATCGTATCGGACTAGCCGATATTGCCGTATCGCACGTGCAAAGGGGTGTTACCCTAAAAAACGGCACAAGAACGTGCGTTTTTGTGCTTCAAGTTTGCCGTTGGCAAACTTACATAACCAATCTTCCGAAGTTATACCTTCCTGAACGATTCAACAGGACGTTCCCTGCCCGCTTTCACCGAAGGAATTATCGACACAATCAGCGAAAGAAAAATGACCGAGAACGCAATCAAGAACAACTTCAAAAAAGAAACTTCTATTGGAATTTCCTGAAGATAATAGGCGGGGTCCATCAAATTTATATGCGAAGGAGGAAGCGTTTTTCTTCCCGGAATCGAACAGAACAACGCCATCGCCTGATTAAAAAATTTTTCCAGTCCTCTAACGATTGAATTTACATTAACCGAACACAAAAGTCCAACAGGAAGACCCAAAATCAGCCCTAAAAAGCCGGAAAATCCACCGACCAGCAAAAACGCGGTCGAAATTCCTTTTGACGAGCCGCCGCAACTTTTTAGGATAGCGATTTCCCTTCGGCGTTCCATCACGAGCATGACAAGTGCCGAAGAAATGTTCACAGAAGCCACAAGCACAATCATGAACATGATAAGGACAAGCATAAGCCTTGTCGATGAAAAATTTTCGAATTTAGAAGCGTTCACCTCGTCCCACCTGTACGCCCTGATTATTCCCTGGTATGAATCTTCAAGGGAACGCTGAAGAGCAATCACGCTTTTCATCGACGTGTCGTCCGCCATGATTTTCACGGAATGCATTGAAGTTTCGTGCGCCAAAAATCCATAGGAAGTTTCAAGCGGAATGAAAACCCAAAGCGCGTCCAGTTCCTGATAGCCCGACGAAACCACAGCGGCGATTTCGAATGAAGCGACTTTACTCGATGTTACAAGGCGGATTTTATCCCCCGAACGAAGGTCAAGTGTGGACGCAATTTTTTCTCCGATAACGCAAGTTTTTCGTTTTCCGCCGAAATTTTCCAAAGAGCCGTCCTTCACGGAAAAAAGGGAGGAAAATTCTTTGCATTCAAAAAAAAGTTCAGGCTCGACGGCACGGATTTTCGCACCTGTCCTGTACGTCTTTGAAAACGCAAGCGAATCGGATTCTATTTCAGGAAATGCGTTCTTCACATTTTTTATTTCAAGAAAAGTCTTTGAAAAATCCCTGAACGACTCATAGTTTTTTACAATGCTTGAGTTTCTGTTCAAAAGCGCCTGAACATGCCCCGACGAAAGGTTTACGATTCGGCTTGTCATTCCGCTGAACATTCCGTCGCTTACGGTTATTACAACCACAAGAGGAATTACGCTTATCGCGATGCAGGCTATCGCACCGATTATGCTGCGGCGTGCGTCGGAAGCCTTCCCCGTCCGTGGAAAAATCATTCTTTTTGCAAACATAAATGAACTTTGAATATTCATCATTTTTCCTTTACAAGAACGCCTTCGGGCGTGATTCTGTATATCGCACTTCCTTTTTCAGCAAGAGTCATATCGTGCGTTACCAAAAGGAGCGTTTTTTTGTATTTGTCCGCCATGGAAAAAAGAAGCTCACCTATCATAAAAGAATTCGCAGGGTCAAGATTTCCCGTAGGCTCGTCGGCAAGAATCAAAGAAGGACTGTTTACCAACGCCCTTGCCACAGCCACACGTTGGCGTTCCCCTCCTGAAAGCTGACTTGGAAGATGAGATTTCCGGTTTGAAAGCCCAACGTCCTCCAAAAGACTTTCCGCCCTTTCAATCGCCTTTTTTTTAGGAACACCGAGCATATAGCAAGGCATATAAACGTTCTCAAGAGCTGTAAAATCTTTCAGAAGATAATGGAACTGAAAAACAAGCCCGATGAATTTCGCCCTGTATTCCGCCATCTGATTTTCGGAAAGTTCTGTAACGTTCCATGGGCCTGCGACAACTTTTCCGCTTGTGGCACTGTCCATGCTTCCTATTATATTAAGCAGGGTGCTTTTTCCGCTTCCGCTTTCTCCGCATATAACGGTCTTGCTTCCTTCCTCAACGGAAAGGTTTAAAGAATTCAGAACAGTAAGTTTTTCGCCTTCGCTTTCGTAGGTCTTTACAAGATTTTCAATCATCAGAATCTCACTCATCGTGAAGCACCTCCGCTATCTTGATTTTCAATACGCTCGAACTTGCAAGGACGCTTGAAACAAGAGGCGAGGCAATTCCAAAAAAAGAAATCATCATCACCTCATGAAAAACCACCTTTGCAGGAATGGATGCGTAAACCTGATACATAGGGTTTTCCCGAACGAACATCGCATTTCCGGGAGAAAAAATCGCCGTAAAAAAATATTCCGTGCAGTACATAAAATCCGAGGCAAACATGAAAACCTTAGCCATGTTGGCGCAAAGGAACATGGAAAGGACGACTCCAAGCAAAGTTCCCAAAAGCCCGCCGGTAAATCCCCGCAAGACAAAAATCAGGTGGATTTCCCATTTTGCCGCCCCCATCGCAGACATCGTAGAAATTTCGCCTCTTCGTTCAAACACAAGCCTGCGCATTCCATTGTAGATGTTTATGGCCACAACCACAAAAATAAGAAAAACAAATAGCATAAGTATGTTTTTTTCGATTCGCAAAGCTCCGAAAAAACTTCTGTTGTATTCTCTCCAAGATTTTATGTCCGCACCGGGAATTTTTTCGGAAAGAGATGCCAGAGTCTGAGCGTCGTTCGAGCGGTTCTTGAGTTTTATCGCATAAACAAGCGGCGAATCTTTACCGAAATATTTTTTCGCCGACTCAATGCTCACAAAAGAATAAGCCTGATTTATGTCCATGTAGCCCGATTCGAAAATTCCTTTTACGGTGAAGACACGGCTATCGGAAATAAGTGCTACATCTTTTCCGCCGCTTAATGCCGCAAGCGTAACCGAAGAACCCACCCGAACATCAAGAAGCCGAGAAAGGTAGCTTCCGATTACAATGTTTTCAGGAAGGGACAGGTCAAAATCCCCGGAAACAATCCTAAGTTCATTTTTAAGCCCGGAATCTTTTTCAAGCACATCGTTTTCTACCGCCCTTACAACGACAGCGTTCTGATTGTTTTTTCCGGATGTCAAAAGCCCTTGAGCCTCGTAAAACGGATAGACTGTTTTCACGTTTTTTTCTTCCATGCAGACTTTTTCAAAATCGGGAAACATTTTTTCGTCTATGTCCCTTGCCTGTAGATGGAACGAACTTATTTCCATTATGGAATCTATAAAACTCATCTGAAAACCGTTCATCACGCTGACCACAGTAACAAGGGTCATCACCCCTACGCATATTCCCAGCATGGAAAGAAGCCCCGTAGCCTTGGACCTGCCTTTTCTGTCAACATTTGAAAAACGGTTCGACACAAAAAAAATCCACCTTAGCGACGAAGAAAAACTTTTTTTATTCATAACTTCTGCTTCTCCTAATCTTTTCGTTCAGATAAAAATCGTCCCTTATGTGCTTTCCTTCGAGCCATACAGCCTTTGCCGAAAAACCGTCGTCAAAATACATGGTCGTAATCCACGAATTCTTGGAACTGTATATTGTCTCAAGGCAAAGGCGTTCACCCTCGTAATAATAATAATCCGGCGGCCGCTCTTGCGTTTTATAGTCATAAACATCACGCTTTTCAAAAGTGTTTAAAATCTTTTTTTTATCCGACTTTGAATATTCGTACTCGGCGTAACGCTTTTCCTTCAATTTTCCCTCAGCCGTGTAAGAAAAGTTTGTCCTACTCAAAAGAACAAAATAAGGCTCTTCCGCTCCTTTTTTTTCTTCGGAAGAACGACTGTAATCCTTGAACTCAGTTATTCGTCCGTTTTTGTCGTAAAAAGTTTCCTGCATAACGCCATCTGCAACAAGAGTTTTCGAAAATGGCTTGGTCTCGTTTTCAAGATAGGAATATTTCTCGCTTGACTTTAGATTTATTTTTTCAAGAGAATCGCCGTTCGTCCACGCCTCTTTTTTGTAAAGCCGCATTTCAGAATCGTAAAATTTTCTGAAAAATCCGGCACCATTAGAAACAACCACGGACTTCTGCCAAGTCGCAGGCTGAACGGCAAGCACCTCGTCCTCAAAAAAATGAATCCTAAGCGTCCTGTCGCTTTCCAAAAGCCGCCTTTCGGAAAAACTTTTTGATTTCTGCAAGCCGACAAGACTTCCGTCCAAAAGCGGCTCGTCGTCCCTGGAAGTAGAACCGCCTGAAAAATCGTCTTTCAAAAAAGAATCTTCGTTTTTCGCTTTTGAAATATTTTCGATTTCCTTCTGCGCTTTTTCAAATTCCTTTGGTCTTTCCACCAAAAAAGGATTATCGGTTTTTTCGCCAAGGGAATAAATCCACAATCCGCTGTCGTTTGAAGAGTCGTATTGCTGAGCGGCATCGAAAATTCCTGAAAAATCAGGAAAAATTCTATCGATTTTTCTTGAAGGAGAGCCGTCAGCTGTCCATTCCGCCCCCGCATAAAAATACGCCAATGCGCCGCAGTTCAGTTTTTCCGTTTTAACATCGCCGTCAAGCAGGACTCCCGTAACTACGTTCACAAAGCGAATAATTGTCCGATATTGGAGCGTGTTTTTCTGAAAAGAAAAGGCATTCTCTTTTGCAAAAAAAACGAGGAAAATCAAAAAAAAATTTTTCGCACGCCCCGAAATCACCGTCATAGCCCCAAAAATTCGTCCACATATTTTTCGGAATCGAATTTTTTGATTGAATCGTATTTTTCCCCGTCGCAGACAAAGGCTGTGGGAACGGAAAGTTCTTTTCCAATCGAAACCAATAGCCCGCCTTTCGCCGTGGAATCGTATTTTGTAAGGATTATCGCATCGACTCCTACAGCCTCGTTAAAAACTTCCGCCTGCCTGAATGCGTTCTGCCCCGTTGTTGCGTCCAGCACCAATATCCGCTTGAAAAATCCTTCGTCCGCCTTTTCAGTGCAGATTCTGTCGATTTTTTGAAGTTCCCGAACAAGATTTTCCTTGTTGTGAAGCCGCCCCGCCGTGTCTGTAAGCACAAGCCCCGACCCTTTTGAAAAGCACGCCGAAGCAGCGTCAAAAACCACAGCCGCAGGGTCGGAGCCGTGCTGATGGCTAACCACACGAATGCCTAAATTAGAGCCGTGGGTGGAAAGCTGCTCAATCGCCGCCGCCCTGAACGTGTCCGCAGCGGCAAGAACAGTGTTTTCAACGGCACTCTTGAAATATTTTCCGAGTTTTGCGACGCTCGTTGTCTTTCCGACACCGTTTACGCCAAGCACCATCCATATGTTGTTCTTTTCGGCATCGGGAAAAAGTTCCGCTTCCTTCACGTATTCAAGAAGAATTGATTTTAATTCAAGAAGAATTTCATCTTCTTTGGAAAGATGCTTTTTCTTTGAGCGTTCCTCAAGAATGTCTGAAATCTCGAATGCTGTCCTTGCCCCGACATCGCCTTCGATAAGACTGTCCGTAAGTTCCTCAAAAAATTCCCGATCGTATTTTTTTCCTGAAAAAAGGCCTTTAAGTTTCTCCGCAAAAGATTTTTTTCCCATTTTCTAAAACTCCGTATTTGATTTTTCATTTTCTTCGGTATGAGACAAACTCTCGCCTTTCTCATCGGGCAAAATCGCCTCTTCCGCATTTTTTTCATCGGAAGGCGTTTTTCCCGAAGCGGACTTGATTTTTGCCGCCGACTCTTCATTTTCTATCAAAGTTTTCTTTTTGGGGTCAATTTTTTTTGCCTCAACCGGAAGCGTTTCGTTCGCCGCCATAAGATAACGCACAAGTTCCACCATAAACCATGCTCCGCAGCCGATGGAAATTCCTGCAGTAACGTAACGGCTTGCGGTAAGGAAAGCCTTTTCGTCCGTCCCCGAAAGAAACGCATATCCTGTAGAGCCGTTTTTGTAGTTTCCAAGGACATAAAAAGTAGGCATCAAAGAAATTATAAGCGAACTGTACGCCCTGTACATCCAAATCCTACGATTGTCGATGTATTTTCCTTTGTCAAAATCCGTGGGCTTTACGGAAAGAACAGCGTCCTCCTCAAGCAAAGCCCTGTCCACTATGAAGTCGGACGGAAATCCGTTTTTTGAGACAAAATGTCCAAGCACGGGTCTGTTATTCACGCTGATTGACGAAAATCTGTTTTTCCCGTCGATTTTTCCCCTGAATTCCCCGAGCGCAAAAAGGTCGCCTTCCACAGGTTTGGTAAACGCAATTTTAAGGCTTCCGGTACTCTTTTTTTTCATGTCAACGGAAATAAGAAATTCCCTGTTACCTTCAAAATTGAAACTTGTGGATTCAGTGTCGTAGCCTTTTGAGGAAAACTGGATGAAATGAACTCCGCTTGAAACCACAAGCGATTCAGGTTTATCCGAGTAGACCACGTCGTCCACGGTAACCACAAGATTTTCAAGTGCCTCGGAGGGAGCCACATTGAGTTTAAGTTCTATGGGCATGCTGTCGGAGATTTTTGGAGTAATCTGCCCCGAAAGCCTTGCGCACAAAGTCCTAAGTTCGTCCATGCTTCCGACATCTGTGGCGTTTCCGATTATCCTTCCGCCCGGATACTGATATATCGTTACACCTACCGACATATACGAGCCGTATGCAGTAATCGTTCCCGATACAAGCCCGCGGATTCCTTCCTGGCTGCATGCGCTTGAAAACTCAAAACTTTTCCTGTCAAGCGAAGCGACATTTTCAGGCGCGGAAAAAAGTTGGTTCGGGTCGTTTTTGTAAAGCACGATATTTTCTATGACCGGAGCTTCGTAAGTTCCGCCGGGCGCAAAATCTTTTATGAATCGCCTGAAAAAATTAGTGGAGGACGAATCGTCTTCCACTAATTTCCCTTCTTCGATATGCCTTGAACGCTCGTCGTCCCTAAGAATTTCCTGAGCGCGTTTAGTTTCCTCGTCGTCGGCGGATTTTAGATTTTCGGCTATCTTGTCTCTGATTTCTTTTATCTTCTTGTCGCTGTCTTTAAGTTTTGCTTTAAGCTGACCGGAAGAATATTTTCCAAGGACGAGAGAATCCCTTTTCTGCACTTCTGCGGAAAGTTGAAGGAAAAGCGAACCCCTTTCGTTTTTCAGTCCATAAAGCGTCCTGTCGAGTTTTTCAAGAGACCTTGGCATTCGGGTAAGATTTTCTGCTATCTGCTCAAGAATAAGCGAAGGAATTGTCTTTTGAATCGCCTCGACGGAAGAACCTTCCATGCTCCTTCCCGAAAAGAAAAACGGTTCGGCAGCCAAAATCCAGTTTCCGCCTTCAGCGGACACAAAAAAAAGTCCCGAAATCAGAAGAGAAAAAAAAATTAGCGACTTTTTCCGAACAGTCATTTTTACCTGAACTAGACCTCCTCGTCTTCGGCTTCGTCCGCCATTGGAAGTCCCTTCCATTTTGCCATAAGGTATGCGTCCATGAAACTGTCTATGTCTCCGTCCATCACCGACTGAATGTTACCGGACTCAAATTTTGTCCTGTGATCCTTTACCATCGTGTAAGGCTGGAACACGTAGGAACGAATCTGGTTTCCCCATGATATTCCTTTTTTTTCTGCGGCGAACCTGGAATTCTCCTTTTCTTTCTGTTCCCTGTAATATTCGTAAAGTTTTGCACGCAACATGCTCATGCACGCCTGCCTGTTGAAAAGCTGGCTGCGTTCGCTCTGGCACGCCACCACTATTCCTGTAGGAAGATGGGTAAACCTGACGGCGGAATCGGTTTTGTTCACGTGCTGACCGCCCTTTCCGCCTGCACGATATGTGTCGACCCTAAGATCTTCCGGTCTTATTTCGACTTCTATGGAATCGTCAAGCACGGGAAAGACAAAAACGCTTGCAAATGAGGTATGCCGTCTTGCATTGGAATCGAACGGCGAAATACGGACAAGCCTGTGGATTCCGGCTTCTCCTTTTAGATGACCGTACACAAAATCTCCGTCAATCTGCATCGTTATTGATTTTATTCCGCCTTCCGCTTCAAGCACATCGACGACTTCTATCTTGTATTCGTGCCGTTCCGCCCAGCGAGTATACATTCGGCTGAGCATAGCCGCCCAATCCTCCGCCTCAGTTCCGCCTGCCCCCGAATGGATGCTTATGAACGCTGAAGAATCGTCAACCTCTCCGTTCAAAAGATTAAGCACATTCAGTTCATCGAAGCGTTTTCTGCCATCAGAAAGCATGGACGCAACTTCCGCCTCATCCGCAGAATCTTTGCTTTCCATCGCAAGCTCATACATTGCAACAATATCGCTGTATTGGGTTCGAAGTGCCTTCCAAGGTTCTATCTTGTTTTTCAGTTTTCTTACCTGCGCCATGACTTTTTCGGCTTTGTCGTGGTCGTTCCAAAAATCTCCGGCTTCGGTCAACGCCATTTTTTCGGCTATCTTCTTTTCGATTGAAGCAGAATCAAGACGATTCCAGACATCCTCTATGTCCTTTCCAAGTTCCGTCATCGGCATTTTTAGTTCTTCAAGCATCGAAAATCCCCCGATTTAAAGAATGTACCTTGAAAGGTCTTCATCCTGAACTATATCCTTCAGTTTTTCGTCCACATAGGATGCGTCTATTTTGATGGTCTCGCCCGAATGCTCGTCAGCCTCAAAATTTATGTCCGAGAAAACTTTTTCCATTATCGTATGAAGCCTTCTAGCTCCTATGTTCTCAGACTGAGTGTTGACTTTCTGCGCAACCTCGCTCATGCGCTCTATCGCATCTTCGGTTATGTCAAGGCTCACGCCTTCAGTTCCCAAAAGGGATGTGTACTGCATCACAAGGCTGTTTTTCGGCTCTTTGAGGATACGCATGAAATCTTCTTTGTTCAGACTTTCAAGTTCAACACGCAGAGGAAACCTTCCCTGAAGTTCGGGAATAAGGTCGCTCGGACGAGCCACGCTGAACGCACCAGCCCCGATGAAAAGTATATGTGTCGTGTTTACAACGCCGAATTTTGTATTAACGTTGCTTCCTTCCACAATCGGAAGGATATCACGCTGGACTCCTTCGCGGCTGACATCCTGCCCATGGCTTTCTCCGTGCACGGCAATCTTATCGATTTCGTCAACAAAGATGATTCCGGAATTTTCCACCCTGTTTTTGGCGATGTCTATCACCTTGTCGCTGTCCACCATGTTGTCAAGCGTCTCTTCGGTAAGAATTTTTCTTGCTTCTCTTACAGAAACAGTGCGCCTTTTGTGCCGCCCACCCCCATTCAGTATTCCGGCAAGATTCTGCATGCTTGACTGAAGGTCATCAAGAGAACCTCCCGCTATAATCTCCATGCTTGGAATTCCGCCCTGATTTTTTACGGACACTTCCACTTCCCGCTCCTCAAGTTTTCCTTCCCTGAGCATACGGCGGAATTTTTCCCTTGTCGATTCTCCTTCGTTTCCGTGCGGTTCTGCTTTTTTTTGCTCCGGAGAAGCCTCTTCAAGTTTGACCACCGCCGTTTCGGCATCCTTGATAGAATCCTGCGCATTTTTTTCGTTTGAACCCGGAAGAAGAAGATCCAAAAGTCGCTCTTCCACAATTCCTACGGATTTTTCCCTAAGAAGTTCCTCCATCTCAGACTTAACGTCCTTGTATCCGACCATCATAAGATCCCTTACCATGGATTCAACATCGCGTCCCACATAGCCGACTTCCGTGTACTTTGTTGCTTCCACCTTCAAAAAAGGCGCATTGCAGAGTTTTGCAAGACGGCGGGCAATCTCGGTTTTTCCCGACCCAGTGGGGCCTATCATCAAAATATTCTTTGGAGCAATTTCGTCCCTTATGTCATCCGGAAGTTTCAAGCGGCGGACGCGGTTTCTTAAAGCCACAGCTACAGCTCTTTTTGCCTTGTTCTGACCGATTATGTATTCGTCCAGTTTTTCTACAATCTGTTTCGGAGTAAGTTCAGTTTTGTTCTCAAGCGAAGGTAAATCCATGTTTTCCATAAAAAATCCTATAAATTACAATTCTTCTATTGTTATATTGCCGTTAGTGTAAATGCAGATGTCCCCGGCAATCTTCAAACTTTTTTCAGCAATCTCTTTTGCGCTAAGACTTGAAGAATCAAGATACGCAAGAGCGGCGGAATACGCATAGTTTCCGCCCGAGCCTATGGCTATAGCATCTTTTTCAGGCTCGATAACATTTCCGTCCCCGCTTATAAGCAAAGTGGTATCCGCATCCGCAACAAGAAGCATTGCCTCAAGTTTCTGAAGACTTCTGTCAGTCCTCCACGCCTTGGCAAGTTCCACAGCCGACCTCATAAGGTCTCCGTTAAATTCCTTGACTTTAGTCTCGAACCTTTCAAGAAGAGTGAACGCATCAGCTACGCTTCCTGCAAAACCCGTAAGGATTTTCTTGTCGTATATTTTCCTGACTTTCCTGGAATTCCCCTTGCAGACAGTTTCTCCCAAAGTACACTGACCGTCGCCTGCCATGGCGACCTTTCCGTTCCTGCGGACGCATAAAATAGTTGTGCTTCTTATTTTGGCGTTTGCCATTCTGTAACCTCTCTGACTTTTTACTGAACTAATGCATAAAATATAATGAAGAAAACGGATTCTTGGCAACAGGAAAACGGCGGGTAAGCCTGATTTTAAATCCCATGCACGGGCAAAGTATAAATGAATAAGCGATTCTATGGAATAGAAAGATTTTTAGGCAACAGGATACAAAATAGATAGGGGAAGAACAATATTTCATAAATACATAAAAACTGCGCATTTACGTTCATGCGGGAATTGCCTTGTCGCTTATCGTCTTGTGCGGTATAAAAAGACATGGAAAGATTTGTTGCCTATAGCAAGTATGATAATAAATCTTCAACAAAACGTGTAATAATACTTGACACAGGTCTGCGGGCTCTAACAATCTTTGCAGACAGCAGACAGCAGACAGCAGACAGCAGACAGCAGACAGCAGACAGCAGACAGC
>CALHVG010000013.1 GCA_938039145.1 uncultured Treponema sp. | reverse complement strand
AACTGCAAAGGGGTTATTTGATGAACATACGACAAGATTACAGTGCGGAAACTGCCAAAGAATTTTGCACGGAGCTTTTTGAGGAATTGCAAAAGCACCCATTTGCAAGTATGCCCAAAAGAGATTCGGATTGTCTTTTGTTTTTTCTGCTTGAAAAACGCGGTCTTATTCCCGGAAAAAATAATTGGGAAAAAGCAAAAAGTCTCGGTATCAACGAAACAAAACTGAAGTCCTATATTCTCGATTCACATGCAAAATACGGTAAAGAAGACAATGAAGAAAAGGAAAATAATCTTAACGCTCTTTTGAATAAAATCAAAAATGATTCGAGCAAAGTCTCTATCGACGGCGACTATCTTATTATTCCTGAAGAAAATCCGATCATAAAAGCCGACTTTATACAAAGTTTAAAAGAAGAAGGCTTTTACACCGACGGCAGTTTTAACAATGAGCTGATAAAAGTAAAGGTTGCAAGTTTTTTGTCTTTTATAGCTATGAAGGGGTTGCTTGAGCCTAAGCATCTAACAGATAACATGGCATTAAGTAAAGAAGAACTGAAGATGGTAAATGATTTTTCTAAAACTCTAAAATCGGAAAGTAGGCTTCCAATCGATATTGCAAAAAAAATCGGTTTGGAACTTTTCGATATTCTAAAAAGTAGTGCAGGCGGAATTATACCGCAGCTTATTCCGTTGCTTTCCAAATAATGCAATAAGCCGGCGGGCTTAAACGCAAAAATAAATAAACACGTATATAGAAATATATACGCAAAGGGAGATTTATAATGAAACAAAAAAAACGGTTTCATGTATCGGTGCAGTAATTCTTGCAATTAGTACAATGGCTATGACTGTTGGGTGCAGCAAAAGCGAAAGCGGAAAACCGAGTGCAAAAAGTTCTGCAAAATTGCTGCAAAGTTTGAACGGTTCCGATGTCGCAGCTATCGCAGAGTCTTTGAAAGCTGCTGCTGTAAGTGATTTAATAAACTTAACAAAAACAAGTGCAAGCCCAGGAGTAGATTTTTCCTACGATTTGAACAAAGAGGGAAACGGCATTGTCATCAACGGGTATACGGGTTCCGCAATAACGCTGATTATACCGGAGACAATCGAAAACTATCCCGTTACCGAAATCGGAAAGCGTTTTTTTTTCGGTAAAGAAATCAAAGCCGTTGTTATTCCGTCCGGTGTACAGGTAATTGGGGAAGATGCATTTTACGGATCAGACCTTCGTTCAGTAGTTATCCTTCCCGGAGAAGGAGGTGCGGGCTTAAAAAAAATCCCTTACAATGCTTTTGCTAGTTGCAGTAATCTTAAAACGGTTTCTTTGCCTGACAGCATTGAAGAAATAGGTTGTTTTGCATTTTCTTCGTGTAAAAAGTTGGAAACAATCAATATTCCTGCGAATATTAAAAAGATAGGGGATAGTGAAGGTAACTTTCGCGGAGATGCATTTAATTATTGTACTGAATTATATGAATTAAAAATTCCCGAATCGATTACGAGTATTAAGTTCATCGAAGATCAAAACCGTGATAATTTCCAAGGTTGCGGAAAATTACCTTTAGCAACTCGCCAAAAATTAAAAAACCTCGGCTATAAAGGTTCTTTTTAGGGAAGATTATTCTTTAAAAAAAGCCGAACGCCGAAGTTCTTGCTAGGTTAAAATAACATTCGAGCCTCTAAAAGCATTTATTTTTTAGAGGCTCGAATTATTTTAAATTGTTTTTTACGCTTTATTCATTATTAAGTGCGGTCTTATCAATACATACCGTCCATGCCGCCCATTCCGCCTCCGGGCATCGGGGCAGGGGGATTCTTTTCGGGAATGTCGGTAATAGCCGCTTCGGGGGTCAATAAAAGACCTGCGATTGAAGCCGCGTTTTGCAGTGCCGATCGGGTAACCTTTGCAGTGCCGATAATAAAGTTTTTCGGCATCAAAACCGACACTTTTTCCCGTGTTTAGCATAATCTGCACCGCTTTTCCGCTGTTGCAGACTATGCTTTGCTTTTTTGGGACTTTATTCTGTTTCCGTTGACTGGACTTCTTTCTGAATCTTTTTTAAAGCTCCTATTACGAGTAAAACAGAGGCTGCTAGTATTAGAAGGTCTGTGATGACAGAGGCTAGGAACAAGCCTTTTACTCCAAGTCCAAGAGCCGGAAGTATGAAAAGTAGCGGCACGAACAGAATCAGAGAGCGGCACAAAGTAAGTATTGCAGCCTTGCTTGCGTCCTTTACGGCTTGGAAAAATGTTATGGAAAGAATCATGATTCCGTATGTTATGTAGGTTGAAAAAAGGAGTCTTAGCATCGGAAAACCCATGTCGGTGATTTTTTCGTCTGTGATGAAGATGGAAAGCATTTTCTTTGGAAAACACATGGTAGGAATATAGAACACCAAGGCAAAAAGTGTTGCAAAAATCATGAATGCTTTTGTGAACGCTTTCACTCGTCCGATATTTTTTGCTCCGAAGTTCGTTCCTATCGCCGGCTGGAAGCCTTGGCTTATTCCCCAAAGAGGAATGAACGAGAATGCCATAAGACTTAAACTTGCTCCAAGGACAGTCTGCCATTCTGAGCTTCCGTATTTTTGGGCGACACGGTACATGAGTGTCTGCTGAATCATCGACATGACCTGCATCAGCATCGCTGAAACTCCGACACCAAGAACCGCTTTCATCAGTTTTTTGTCGGGACGAATCTTTCCGATTTTTATAGAACTTTTTTTGATGAAAAACCATAAGGTGATTACCGCCTGTACGATTTGCGAAATCAGGGTGGCTAAAGCCGCCGCCTCAATTCCTTTTCCGTACGGTTTCATGAAATGGATTAGGACTGGGTCAAGGATGATATTCATCACTGCACCAATCGCCATGATGAGCATCGCTTGAGTGAGGATTCCTTCACCTCGCATGACCATGTTGGCGCTTTGGGCAAAATTCACAAAAATCGAGCCGATAAACACAATTCTAAGATATTTTATTCCGAGTTCCATTATTTCGCCTTTTGCGCCGCAAAGAACAAGGAACTGGCGATTAAAGATAAATCCTAAAGCGGTGATTATTATGGAAAAAATTGAAACCGCAGAAATCAGATTTCCCATAATTTTGTCCAATGTCTCTTTGTCGCCTTTTCCTATTGCGATTGAGACCGCCGATGCCGAACCAACTCCAATCAGGGTGGCGATTCCGTTGTTCATGAACGTGAAAGGATATGATACTTTTACCGCTGTCATCGCTTTTGGTCCAAGCATTTGCCCTACAAACATTGCGTCCATAAAATTGTAAAGCCCTATTACAACCATTCCGATTACTGCCGGTAAACTCAAAGAAATCATCGTTTTTACAATTTTTCCTTCAAGCAGGGCGGTTTTTGCTTTTTCATTCTGCGCCATATTTTCCTCCGTGATAAAACTCTGAAAACTGAATTTTTTGATAGCTTACGGTTGATTCTACAGGAAAAACATACGGATTTTAATTGTGCGGAATCTGCTTGAGCCGAATTTTATTCTCAACAAGATGGCGATTTTTTATGGGTGCGGTCATGAAAGATTTTTTTAGAAGGTGTTTTTGTTTTTAATTTAAGGATGAGCCATGCCCCAGCCTGTAGGGACACCGAAGGTGTTGCGAAGCAATGAGCGACAGCGGAATCCCGAAAGGATGGTGGGAGGAAAATCCGGCTGATAATGTTTTTCAGGAATTGTGAGTTTTTTGGAGGAATAAAAGGCATGGATTTATAGAAAAAAAATTGCTATACTTTTACGCCATGGCGAATATTTTTAACAGCGACAAAATCAGAATCAGCGGAGCGAGGGAGCATAATCTTAAAAATATAGACCTTGAGATTCCGAGAAACCGTCTGGTTGTGATTTCGGGGCTTAGCGGTTCGGGGAAAAGTTCGCTTGCGTTTGACACGCTTTTTGCCGAAGGGCAACGTCGCTATATGGAAAGTCTTTCTTCATACGCACGTCAGTTTTTGGGGACTATGGACAAGCCCGATGTGGATTTGATAGAAGGGCTTTCTCCGGCGATTTCGATAGAGCAGAAAAGTACAAATAAGAATCCACGCTCGACCGTGGGAACGATAACGGAAATCTACGATTATTACAGGCTTCTTTTTTCGCGTGTCGGCCATGCGCATTGTCCTGAATGCGGACGCGAGATTCGTGAGCAGGGCGTGGATCAGATTATCGATTCGGTGATGTCGTGGGGAGATGGAACTAAGATTCAGATTCTTGCGCCGGTCATACGGGGAAAGAAAGGTGAGCATACAAAGATAATCGAGGATGCAAGGAAGTCCGGTTTTGTTCGGGCAAGGATAGATGGAGTTGTCGCAAGCCTTGAGGATAACATAAAACTTGACAAGCAGAAAAAGCATACCATAGAAATAATCGTTGACAGAGTGGTGCTTGGCTCGGATATAAGAAAACGGCTTTCCGACAGCATCGAGACGGCTCTTTTGAGCGCGAACGGCATGATTACGGTAACAAGACGCATAGGTTCAGGGGATGATGAAAGGGACGAGGAAGTGTTTTTCAGTCAGAAGAACGCCTGCCCGGACTGCGGAATTTCCATTCCCGAACTTCAGCCTCGTCTTTTTTCGTTCAATAATCCGTTCGGTGCCTGTTCTGAATGTACGGGCCTTGGCGAAAAGATGGAATGGGATTTTGAAAAGATAATTCCCGACAATTCAAAGAGTTTTAACGAGAATGCATTGGCGTTCTACAATCCTGAAAGCGAATGGAACCGTTCTATGTTTCAGGCGGTCGCTGATTCGGGCGGTTTTTCGCTTGATACTCCGATAAACGAGCTTTCCAAGGAACAATTCAATTTTCTTTGGAACGGAGACATCAATAAAAAAATCCGGTGGACTTACAAAAAGCAGAGTGGAGAGGGCTATTCCGAATACAATCGCCCTTGGCTTGGTGTACTGGGCGACATGCAAAGGCGGCACAACGAGGCGTGGGGGCAGGCGCAGCGTGAACGTATTGAAGAAAAATTCATGTCGGTTTCGGAATGTTCTTCCTGCCATGGAAAAAGGCTTCGCAGGGAAGCCCTTTCGGTTACTGTGGGCGGCAAAAATATTTACGCTCTTTCAGCTTTGAGCGTTGCGGAGGCGATTGATTTTTTTAATTCGCTTGAACTTTCCGAATATGAGATAAAAATCGTCTCTCAAGTTCTAAAGGAAATAAAATCCAGGCTAAGTTTTCTTAAAAATGTAGGGCTTGATTATCTTTCGCTTGAAAGAACAGCAGGAACTTTAAGCGGCGGCGAATCGCAGAGGATACGCCTTGCTACCCAGATAGGCTCTGCGCTTTGCGGAGTCATGTATATTTTGGACGAGCCTTCAATCGGTCTTCATCAGCGGGACAATCAAAAACTCATAGATACTTTGACATACCTTAGGGATCAGGGAAACACTGTGATAGTCGTGGAACATGACGAGCAGACTTTGCGGACTGCCGACTATCTTGTTGACATAGGTCCCGGTGCCGGAGTTCACGGAGGATATGTAGTTGCCTCCGGAACGCCTGAAGAAGTCATGCGGGTGCCGGAAAGCAAGACAGGTCAGTATCTTTCAGGCGAACTTAGGATGGACATTCCAAAAGAAAGGCGTAAGGGTAACGGAAAATTCATAAAGATTTCAGGAGTTACCGAGCACAATCTGAAAAATGTTTCCGTTTCGTTTCCGCTGGGAGCATTCACCTGCATAACGGGCGTTTCAGGAAGCGGAAAATCCACGCTCATGAGCGATGTTCTTTTTCCTGTCTTGAGCAACGCCGTTATGAGGTCAAGGCTTCCGTTCGGAAAGTACAAATCGATTGAAGGTGCGGAATACATAGATAAAGTAATAAACATTGACCAAAGTCCTATAGGCCGTTCTCCAAGGAGCAATCCTGCAACTTATGTCGGAGTTTTTGATTCCATCAGAGATTTGTTTTCCACGCTTCCCGAAAGCAAGGCGATGGGCTATAAGAAGGGCAGGTTTAGTTTTAACGTCAAAGGCGGACGATGCGAAAACTGTCAGGGTGCGGGGCAAATACTCATAGAAATGAATTTTCTTCCGGATGTATACATCACGTGCGATTCTTGCGGAGGAAAAAGGTTCAACAAAGAGACGCTTGCGGTTTTATACAAAGGAAAAAGCATAAACGATGTGCTTGAAATGACAATCGAAGAAGCCTGCGATTTTTTTGCTTCGATTCCGCATATTTCCCGGAAACTTGAGACGCTTAAATCCGTCGGGCTTGGCTACATTCAGCTTGGGCAGAACGCATTGACTCTTTCGGGCGGGGAAGCCCAGCGGGTTAAGCTTGCGAACGAACTTGCCCGTGTTTCCACAGGAAAAACCCTCTACATAATGGACGAGCCTACAACAGGGCTTCATTTTGCGGACGTTAAAATGCTGATGGAGGTAATTCAAAAACTCGTGGCTCAAGGAAACAGCGTGCTTATGATTGAACACAACCTTGATGTCATATGTCAGGCGGACTATATTGTTGACCTTGGTCCTGAAGGCGGATTTAGGGGAGGAAAGATTGTGGCTTCGGGAACGCCTGAACAAATCGCCTCTGTAGAAAAATCCTACACTGGAATGTTCATAAAAGAGATGCTTGAAAGAGAGCGGACAAAATGAAAACTTTTCCGGTCAAGAAGTTTTTTTCGTGTTTTTTCTGCGTTTTGCTTTTTGTTCCTTTTTTTTCGTTTTCAGAGGAAGAAACAAAAAGGACTGTCATAACAATCGACAACGCCATCAGCACGCAATACGAGAAAGACAAAGAGACCGGAAACGACGTGATTCTTCTTTCGGGGGACGTAAAAGTTTCCGTTTCAAGCGGCTCTTCCAAAAATGTGATTTCTGCTGATTCCATACGTTACGACAGAACAAGCGAGATGATGTACGCATCCGGTAACGTTTCGCTTGAGATGACAACAGGCAGTTCCGGCGGGCAGAACGTAACTGCCGATTCTTTTATGTTCAACACATCGACCTTGGAAGGCGTTTTTGACGACGGCAGAGTTGTACAAACAAAATCCGATGCGATAAATCTTCCGAGCGGTTCAACGCTTGTGGTTTCAAGCGATATTTTCGGAAGAAGCGTTTCGAACACAATTGCGTTCAAAGACGGAATTCTTACGTTCTGTGACGATGATGACCCGCATTGGTATATCCGCGCTTCAAGAATCTGGCTTTTACCGGGCGGGGAATTTGCCTTTTTAAATGCGCTTCTTTATGTCGGTGTAGTTCCGGTTTTCTATCTTCCGGCATTCTACTATCCGAAGGATGAACTTATATTCAATCCTGTGTTCGGGCACCAAAAACGTAAGGGCTATTTTAATCAGAACACGTTTTATCTTTATGGAAGAAAGCCTTTGGAAAATACGAATAAATCTTCTTCCAATAAAAGCGAAGGTGAAGAAAAACTTAAGGCGCTTTTCAATTTTGTCCGTCCGTCCGTATTGAAGGAGCAGAAGAGGGAGGGCTTGGTTCTTCACAATCTTGACGACGACTTTAATGGCGATACTTCAAATTATCTTAAAATTGTTGGCGACTATTACACAAATCTTGGTGCACTTGTGGGATTTTCGGGCGTTTTCAAACCCAAGGCTGTTTTTTCAAGCATAGACGCAAGTTTTTACATGGGATTTTCAAATACTGTTTTTTTTAACTCATCGTTAGGTTCGTATGCGCCTTTTTTAAACGGCGGAGTGCGCTACTATGATTCTTCAAATTTTATGGGATTAAAACTTCCTTTCAGATACGGCGGAAATATTTCGCTTTCGATGAATAAACCGTTTTCACTTTCGGTAAAACTTCCGATTTGGTCAGACCCGTATTTTTCGGACGATTTTATAACGGAACGCAGCGAATCCATGGACTGGATAAGCTATCTTATGAAACCTACGGACGACAATAATTCCTCTAAAACTCAGTCCGCAATATCGTCGTTTACATGGAATGCGAACGGCTCATATACGATTCCTCTTCCCGCGCTTTTAAAGCCGTATGTTTCTTCCGCATCGCTTTCACTTACATCTTCGCTTGTCTGGACATCGATGAGCGCAAATCCTTCGGAACTTAAAAACGACAAAGTTTTTCCGGCTGACCTTTATGCGTGGCGAAACAGCACGCCGAATCGGCTTTTTTATTATCCGTCGCAGATAACGCCGATGACAGCATCCGCCTCGATAAGCGGCACTTTTGTGAGCATAGATTTTGCATCTTTAAAATCAAAGTCTTCGTCAGTTTCAAAAAAATCCGTGAATTATGCGGTTCCGCTTATTGTTCCGGAAGAATTTTCGGACGGAAATCCGGACACTTCTTCCGAAAAAGAAACATCCGATTCTACCGATAAAAACGATACAAAGTCGGAATTGCGGAATCCGGAATCGGAACCGGAAGAGGCGGACGGCGGAAAACTTCCGCTTTCAGCTTTGCCTAAACTTTCTTCTGCGGTGGAGCCTGTCGCATCGATAGGTTCGCTTTCGTTTTCTTCAAAATATTCTGTAAAACCGAATTTCACGTCTCAGATTGCATACAATTCTGCAAGCCTTAAAACCGCCGAAGATTTTGTGTGGGACGAAAGAGGGCAGAAGTCAAGAATGTTCTCGCTGAAACTTCCTGTTACATGGGACAATAATCTTAGCTACGGCGGAAACTTTCTTACGATTTCGAATTCCAACACGTACAGTCCGGTGTGGCAAAGCCATCCGTACATACACGAAAATTCAGTCGGCGAATCGATATGGTATTCGGACAGCGCAAAATATTCTCTTATAAAAACGGATTACGCCGCTCAAAAGCAGGATATTACTTCATCAAATTCGGTTTCCATAAAACCGCTTGAATATCTTCCTTATTTTAACGGAACGGGAATCACATACAGGAACACAATAAAAATAATCAGAACGGAATTTCTTGCCGACCAATTTACTTCTTTGAACGACGAGGCAAAATATGACTACCATCCGATTTGGGAGGTTGTAAAAAAAGGCGACGAGGACGATCTTAAGGATTCTATAACTTCTCATGCGCTTGATTTTACTTTTTCAGCAAACGAATTTGACAACAAATTCTCCCAGTCGTTCACGTTTACGTCCACGCTGAAACCGCAGACGGAAGCGTATTATGGAGTTGTAAGGCTGGGATTTCCGTTTACGACACTTACGCTTGAAACCGGCGAAAAAAAGAAGACAATAAAGTCCGAGGAATTCACTCACCAGCCGTTCAGGCAAAATCTTTCCGTCACTCTTTTCAAAGATTTAAGAATCAGCCAGTCGCTTTCGTACAACAGGGACGAAAAATATTGGGATTATTTAAAATTTTCCGTAAGCTGGAAAAATCTTAGCGCAAGCTACACGCATTCGTATACGACCGGATATTTGTTCAACGAGACCGTAAGAAAATGGGAAGCGGAAAGCGACAAAAAATTCCGCCCCTATTCGGTAGGACTTTCCTATTCGCTTGGAACAAAGACACTTTACGCATGGAAAAACAGGATTGTCCTCGGAGCATCTTTTTCTACAAATGCGAATGCGGATTTGCTTAAACCTACTTCTTCGACATTCACTTTTTCGCCGTCCATTTCTCTGAAAATTCAGGATTTTTTGACGCTGACTTTTTCCGCCGTGTCAAAAAATTCTGCGATATACAAATACGTAAAACCCGGAATTTATCCTTCCGGAACGGAAACGAATATTTTCGTAGATTTTTTCAACGGATTCAGGTTTGATAATGATTCCGTGCGCACAAAATCCAGTTTCAAACTCAAAAGCATGGCGTTCAGCCTGACCCATGAAATGCACGACTGGGATTTTACCTGCTCGCTTAAAGTCGAACCCAAACTGATTTCGCTTTCAGGCACGAACAAATATTACACTTACGACCCGAGTTTTTCTCTTTCGATAGTATGGAATCCGATGTCGGCGATGAAAGCGGAAATTACGAAAGAATACGACAAAAAGTGGACGGAAATAAAGCTTAATTAAGGGCTTGGAATTTGCTTTTTGCAATCATTGACAGGAACCCCGATGGACTTTACAATTAACTGCACTGTGAATGAATATACCATTGTTGTGCCTGATTCTGAATTGCTTTCGTGTGTATGCGGCACAAATGACGATAATCTTAAACTCATCGAAGAACATCTCGGTCTTCCCGTGTTCACAAAGGGAAATGAGCTTTCCGTGGATACGGATGATTCTGAAAAAAGAGAAAAATTCCGCTTTATAATCGACAGGCTTATCGACGAAATAAATTCGGGAGAACGTAATTCTTCCGACATAATATCGTCCGTTCTGAACATAGAAAAATCCGCCTGCATGGAAAGCGTTTCCGTGTTTGCACAAGGTTTTTTGCGAAAAATTTATCCGCGGACGCAAAGGCAGGCTGACTACATACTTTCAATGAGAAAATCGGACCTTGTTTTCTGCTACGGTGCTGCAGGCAGCGGAAAAACTTTTCTTGCGGTTGCGGAAGCACTTCGTCTTGTTCTTAGCCACAAGAAAAAAAAACTTGTGCTTTCCCGTCCTATAGTCGAGGCGGGCGAGAGTTTGGGCTATCTTCCGGGTGTGCTTGAAGAAAAAATCAATCCTTACCTTCGTCCATTGTTCGACTCGATGGAGATGCTTGTTCCCAAGGAAAGCATAGCCCGTCTTTTGGATGCGGGGATAATAGAGACAGCTCCCCTTGCATACATGAGGGGACGGACGCTGCGGGAATCCGTGATGATTCTGGATGAGGCGCAGAACGCAACTAAAGAGCAGATGAAAATGTTTTTGACACGTATGGGCGAAGATTCCAAAATCTTTGTCACAGGCGACATAACGCAGATAGATCTTCCGAATAAAAATCAGTCAGGACTGGTGCATTCCATGAATCTTCTTTCCGGATTGGATGAGGTTGGAATGAACCGTTTGACGGCAGAGGATGTTGCCAGAAATCCTTTGGTAAAAAAGATTGTTAGGGCTTACGAAAATGAAAAAGAGCAATTCTAATGCATTTATAACCAAGGACAGCGAGGTTCAGGGATTTATGGAATCTGCGGCTGCCTTTTTAAAAAGACACTACAAGGTAATAATACTCATATTTTTGGGATATATTTCCGTGTCGGTGCTTAATTTTTTTGATGTCGCCACAAGTCAGACTATAGCGAACTACAGGCTTAGCGATTTTGAGATTGGGCAGATATCCGACAGGACTATATATGCTCCAAGGTCTATTCCGGCGGACGAACTGAATCCCGTGTTTATCGAGGAAGGCGAGAAAATCATAAAAAAAGGTTTTCCCATCACGGAGGAAGCGTTTGCAAAACTCAAAAAAATGGCGGAGTCTCCCGTATATCTTGACTACAGGGCGTTCGCAAATTCGGAGCTTTTCCTTTTGGCTCTTCTTGTGCTGTGGGTGGTGTTTTTTATGTATGCACCGCTCGGCCGCAAGGTCTTGCTTCGGGAATTTGTGTTCCAGACAGTGTGCTTTCTTGTGATTTACGGGGCTACGGCTTTCGGTTCAAAGGCGCAAGTTTTTTCGTCTCCGTTCATGCTGACTGTGATAATTCCTGCAAGTCTTTTTGTGCTTATAGTCGCCATTTTATACGGAGACCTAAGCGCAATGCTTTATTCGATGATAGTTGCATTGGGCGTATTCGCCGCTTCGGGCTATGAGATTGTTCCGTTTTTGTATACGTTTTCCACCTGCATTGCATCTTCTATTGTAGTCCGCAAAATAGAAAAAAGAATCCATATGGTCTTTGTGGCGATTGTAATGTCGTTCATAAACGTGGTTTTTATCTATCTTTTGAAGGTGATTTTCAGTTCCGAGGGCGTAGAGCATACGGCAATGCTGATTGGCGGGGTTGCAGGAAACGGATTTCTTTCGGGGATTTTAGCACTTGCGCTTATTACTCCGATTGAATGGATTTTGAATACCGCTTCCGTGTTCCGCATGATGGATCTTCTTGACACAAACGTTCCGATTCTGAAAAAACTTTTTATCACAGCGAGCGGAACTTATCAGCATTCCCAGATGGTGGGGCAGCTTGCCGAAAACGCCTGCAGGGAAATCGGAGCGGATTCTCTTGTGGCTAAGGTAGGTTCGTGGTATCACGACATCGGAAAAATAGACCAAAGCGAATATTTTGCAGAAAACATTCACGCAGGCTCCCCGAACAAGCACGACGATTTGAATCCGAATCTTTCTGCATCCATTCTGAAAAGCCATGTGCGTAAAGGTGTCGAAAAAGCCCGTCAGCTTCATCTTCCGCAGGTGCTTATAGACATAATAGAAGAACATCACGGAAACAGCTTGATTGCGTTTTTCTTTGATAAGGCGCAGAAACTTGACCCGAACGTAAATCCCGCGGACTTTTCGTATCCGGGGCATCCGCCGCGCTCAAAAGAATCCGCCGTTGTAATGCTTGCGGACACTGTAGAAGCCGCCTGCCGAACCCTTGATAATCCTACGGAAGAGCGGTTGGATAAGTTCATTCAAATGCTCATAAATTCAAAAATTGAGCATCATCAGCTTGACGACTGCTCCCTTACGTTCAGCGATATAACCAAAATCAGGGAATCTTTCGTAAAACTTTTGGTTGGCGTTTATCACAATCGTGTAAAATATCCCGACCAGAAAGACCCAGAACAGAAGTCGGAAAACACGCAGAATTCTGAACCGGAAAAAGAGTCCAAGTCAAAAGAAGTAAAAAAAGATAAAGAAACAAAAAAGATTCAGGAATCGTCTTCTCATAAAGCAAAAGTTGACGCTGCCCGGAAAGCTGTGCTTGGGGACAAGACAATTGACGAGGTAAGGCTTAATGGCTAACAGGATTTTTGTTTCTATGCAGGACGGGCTTAGTGAACCCGAATGGCTTTTTAGGGTAAGCGATTTTCTTCAGTCCGTTATGGCGCGCCTCAGTATGGACGGCGAGGAAGTTTCCGTCCTTTTTTGCGACGACAATTTTATCAGCAAACTGAACGGCACATACAGGAACATCGATTCTCCGACCGATGTTCTTTCGTTTGAAAACGGCGGGGAATACGATGACGATGAGGGGCACTGGATTAATGCGGGCGATATCGTGATAAGTCTTAGCACCCTGCCTAAAAACGCGGAATATTTTGATGTTCCAAAGGACAGCGAGCTTAAGCGTCTTTTGGTTCACGGGCTTTTGCATCTTAACGGTTACGACCACGGAGACGAACATATAGAAAAGGGTGTAAAGCCTGTCTGCAAGATGCTTGAGATTCAGGAGAAGATTCTTGAAGAATTTTCAGATACGGCAATTATGGAGTATAAATAAAAAAGGGATGTTTATGCTTTTCAACAGGAAAAAAAATAAGAACAATCACGGTTCCGAGGTAATAAGCCTTGAACAGCAGGCGATAATAAACGAAGAAAAAAAAGACATGATTCAGGGAATCGAAGCTCTTAGCGAAACTTCGATAAAAGAGGTCATGGTTCCTCGAATAGATGTCGATTTTATTTCGGTTGACACAACTCGCGAATCACTTTTCAAAAAAATAATCGAAAGCGGACATTCGCGTTTTCCCGTCTATTCCGAATCCATCGACAATGTTATCGGCGTTCTTTATGTAAAGGATTTAATATATTCGCTAAGCCGGAACGAGGATATTGCTCTTGAAAAGATAATCAGGAAGGCTTTCTTTGTTCCCGAATCAAAGCGGATTGATACATTGCTCCGTGAATTTAAACGAAGGCATCTTCATATTGCAATTGCGATAGACGAGTACGGCGGGGTTGCCGGAATAATAACGATGGAAGACATAATCGAAGAGATTGTGGGCGATATTCAGGACGAGTTCGATAACGAAAGCGAAGAAATCACGGAAATCGGGAACGGAATGTGGCTTTGCGATGCAAGCGTAGATCTTGACGACCTGAACGAAATTCTTGAGGCGGATTTTCCTGCTGAGGAATTCGATTCGCTGGGCGGATTTGCATTTGATCTTTTCGGAAAAGTTCCCGTAAAATTCGAAAAAGCCTCGTGGAAGGACTGGGATTTTATTGTGCAGGACATGGAAGGGCATCGAATAAATCTTATGAAACTTGTAAGACATTCCACAGCTGAAGGAGTAAAGCATGAAGAGCAATCGTCAAGATAGAAAGCCGGCATTATTTGCCGTTTTTGCCGTTCTTCTGTTTGTTTGTGTTCCGTCGTTTGCTGAAGATAAAACGGCAGGCGATTATTTTTCCGACGGCGTATCGGAACAGGAAAACGAAAACTGGTATCTTGCAAGCCAGCATTTTCTTGAAGCGATAAACGAAAATCCTTCGTATGGAGATGCCTGGTTCAACCTTTCAAAATGTTCGTATATGCTCGGCGAATACGATTTGACACTTCAGCAGCTCGGCGAGGCGGAAAAATATCTTAGAGATGACAGTTCAGTGGACAATCTTAGGGGAATGACATTCATCGCTCTTGAAAAATTTTCCGATGCAAGAGCCGTATTTGAAAAAATACTTAAAACATTTCCGAACAACGTTGAAGCAAGGTTCGGACTTGCGGAACTTGACCTTTTTGATGGAAAACTTACGGGTGCGGAAAAACAGTACCGCGAAGCCCTTAAAAGAGAATCTAAAAACCGAAAGGCGCTTTTAAGTCTTGCCGTGGTTTCCGCCGAGATGGGAAAATACGACAACGCAAGGCATTTTATGGATTCCGCCCTGGGTTTTTATTCGGGCGAAGCGGAAGTGCATTATCTTTCGGCTGTGCTTTACGCAATGAAAAATGATTTTTCCGCTTGTGAAAAACAGTGCAGAATCGCAGTTGAGCTGAACGGAAAATACGACAGGGCTTACGAGCTTTTGGCAAAGGTTCTTTACGCAAAAAAATCCTATGACGAAGTTATTGCGCTCTGCGATTTCAGGCTTGCGAAGAACCGCTCGGCGGCTTCCGCGTGGTATTTAAAAGGGTGCTCCCGGTTCAGAAAGAACGATATTTCCGGCGCAATAGAAACGTGGGCGGCGGGACTTAGAATCGTTCCCGACGACGAAATTATGAGGGCGGCACTTGAGCTTACCGTAAAGGAACATATTCCAATCGAAGATTCTAGGCGAGAAGAATGGGCTTCCTACCACATGGGTGTTGCCCGTCTTGCAAAAAGCCGATTCGACAATTCTCAGATGGTCTGGGAATATCAAAGGGCGTTGAAACTTGACCCTTCAAACGAAGAGGCGCGCATAGCCTTTGCCGATATGCTTGAGCTTTACGGAATGCACGAACTTTATCTTGAACAGCTTCTGTTCATTCAAAAAAACAGGGATTTTAAGGGCGGCGCTTCCGATTCAAATAGTTCCGGTTCAACAAAAAGCGCATTGCAGGTTTCGATGGACGACACAATTGAGGCGTACAGCGATATTTTAGGCGAATCCCTTTCAAAAAAATGGAACGTGAATCCGTTTTTCCTTGACAAGACAAGATGGAGTTTGGGCATATACTATGTTCCTTCGGGCGTGCAGCTGAATCATGTGGAAGGAAACAAAGTTGCGTCCGAGTTTGCCTGCGATGTTTTTTCAGGCATTGTGTCCGCTTCCGTGGATGCAAAAGCCGCTCCGGTAAGCGGATTTGGAGAAGCGTTCAAAAATGCAAGAAACTCAGGTTTGGATTATTTTGTGATTCTGAATCAGGACGAGGGAAACCGAGACTTGACGCTTGAATACAAATTGTATTCGGGAAGGACTGGCTATCTTCTTTCCGAAAATTCGATTTACGGGGCGGGGAACAACAGGTATTCGCATACATTCCGCAGGTTCCGGAACGAGATTTTGGAAAAGCTTCCCGTTACAGGAAAAATCGTTGCAAGGAACGGCAAAGTTCTGCTTTCCGATTTGGGGCGCTCGGAAAACATCCGAGAGGGTGCCGTGTTTGATGTTGTCAGAAAAGGCGGAGTTACAACTTCGGGGACAACAAGCGGCGTTATCTACAAGGAAAACGACATTCTGGGCTCGTTCACCGTTACATCGGTCGGCGAGGAAGTTTCAGAGGGAAATCTTGAAATAAAAGGATTTTACGACAAGGTGAACATCAGCGACCAGTTGGTGCTTCTTTTCGTTCCGCCTTCAGAAGAGGCAGGCTCCGGAAATGCTGAAGCCGTGCAGGAAACAGCCGCTCAGCTCAGGCCTGCCCCCAATGCGGACTCTTCGGGGAACAGTCTGAACTCAAAGGACGAATCAGCCCTCAGCGCGGAAGATTTCGGAATAAAAAGAGTTCCTTCGTTCGTTGACCTTATCCGAAGCATTTATTGAAGCTGCAAGTAATCAAGCGCGGAATCTATCCATTTTTTTGAAACGGCGGGGTATTCATCGTACACTGAAAGGAACTCGATTACAGCCTCGCTGTAGTTTTCCGCAAAATAATAGGATTCTCCAAGATAGAACTTTGCCCTTTGAGTTACGGATTTTGTTCTGTTTGTGTTTATGAGCTTTTTCAGCTGCTCGATGGACTTTGTGTATTTTTTCTGAATGAACGAATCTCTAAGAATCTCGAACAGAAGAAAATCGTCTCCGCCGTCAGGGGAAATAAGGTCTTCCTCGAATACGTAGGGCTCTGAAATCTTGGTGGATTTCATTTTGTGCGACTTTGCAAGTTCCTTTCCCGTGTCCATGGCTTCTTTTGTCATTTTTATCGGAGTTTTGTCCTGCATATCCGTGTAATAAAGGTAGGGAAGGGGAGTTTCTCTTATGCTTCCGGTTGACCGGATTTTTTCTTTTGTTGAAGGGGAGGGAACCGCTTCCGCTTTGGGCTTGGGGAGTTTTATATGCACTCCGTTTACGGTTGAGTTTATCGAAGGAAGGATTATATCGAACAGGCTTTTGTTCACTTCGCCTATAACGGCATAGTAATAATCCCTGTAGTCATTTACCCTGTCAATAAAGGCGGCGGAATCGGGTTCAAGTTCCGCAATAGGCTTTTTGCCGCTAAGTTCATAGAACGAGCCTATGGGCTTTGTGCTTCGGAAAACAAAAATCCTTGTGATTTCAGGAACAGGTTCTTTAGGCAATGACCACGACACTGTTATCGAAGTTCCCGTTCCGCTTGATGCGCTTATGTCTTTTACAACGGGGCGTTCCTTTGAAAAGCCGCCAGCCGCCGCAAAAACCGCCAATACCGCAAAAAAAATGCCTTTTTTCTTCATGCTAAGCATTCTAATTCGATAAGCGTAAAAACTCAATATTATTAGGGAGGGCGGCGGAAAAACGGGTCTTTCACCTTTTAGGTCTTCTCCCGCCGCCCCAAGTTTTCCTTTCGGAAAACTTGTATAGCCATCTTACTTTTTCCCCATACCCCACTCTCTTTGGGTATGACCAAAGTGAGTATCCTTTGGAAACCACGTCTTTTGCTTGCGGGGACGAAAAAAGGGTGAGGATGGACATTGTAATGCATACTTCATCTGGTTGTCAGTTGTATGTCCGCCCCAAGTTTGCCATGCGGCAAACTTGCAAGATGTGTCCTTAAACATAATGCAGGC
>CALHVG010000012.1 GCA_938039145.1 uncultured Treponema sp. | reverse complement strand
CGGTTTTCCTGAACGGAAAACCGGTATAAACCATTTTCCAACGACAAAAGGGTGCCACCCTTTGGAAACCCGGTTTTTTCTTGCGGGGGAACCGGTATAACCCAGCTAACAAGAATTGGGCTTTGCACAATTCTTGAGACGGACATATAACCGACAATCCGATGAACGACGCACTAAAATGTCCGTCCCCTTATTTCACAATCCACCCGGATTCTTGGAACCGGGCGAACTTTTTGTAGCCGCGGCTTTCCAGCATAGAAAACTGCGCTCCCATCTTTTTTGCTTTTCTTATTACTGAGACTATGTAGCTTTCTCTAAGTTTTTCGGCTTCTTTTAAAACTTCGCCGAACGGCAGGGAATCGTCATAAAGCAGGGCGCATTTTTCTTTTGTAGACGGAACTGTAAAGTTATTTTCAAGCAATATCGAGCATATCCTTTCAAAACCGATTGAAAAACCTACGGCTGGAACTTCCTCGCCGATGAATTTTCCTATCATTTTGTCGTAACGTCCGCCGCCGCCCACAGCACCGCTAAAATGCGGAGAAGAAATTTCAAAGACCATTCCCGTGTAGTAGCCCTGCCCTCTAACAAGGCTCGGACTGAAAACTATATCGTACTTTCCGCCGCTTGACTCCCTCACGTTGTCCATGACGTATCTAAGATTTTCGACGATATTTTTGTCCTGCACGAACTCGGAAACGGAATCCAGAGACATTTTTCCGCCCGAAAGAAAATCCGAAAGATTTTTCACGGATTTTTCATTGAAGTTTTTTTCCAAAAGTTCCGCTTGAACTCCGTCCACTCCAATCTTGTCAAGTTTGTCGAACGTTACAGAAACGGACTCTATGGAATCCGGTGAAAAACCCATCGAAACAAGCATTTCCCTCAAAAGCCGCCTGTCGTTCACATTTATTGAAAAATCGTTGAATCCGATTTTTAGCATAGCCCTTGAGGTGACGTCGATAAGCTCAACCTCCGCATTCGGGCTTTTGTCTCCCAATATGTCTATGTCGCACTGGACGAACTCCCTGAGCCGCCCTTTCTGCGGTCGCTCGGCACGGTAAACCCTGTCCGTCTGTATGACTTTGAACGGAAACTGAAGACGATTTTTATTCGCCGCAAAAAACCTTGCAAGCGGAAGAGTAAGGTCATACCTTAAAGCCATGTCTGAAAGATTTTCCACCGAAGGATTTTCTTTTAGGGCGGAATCGAGTTTTTCGCCTCTCTTCAGGACATTGAAAACAAGGTTCAGGTTCTCGCCGCCTTCGGATTTTGCGATATTTACCGAATCCTCAAGGATTGGAGTTGAAATCCGCTCAAAACCGGATTCTGTGTATGTCTCAAGAATCTTTCCCTGAATGAAGTCCCGAATTTTCTGTTCTTCGGGAAGAATATCCCTCATTCCCTTCAATGCGTTCAATTTCATTTATTTTTCCTGAAAAAATGGTATGCCATATATTAGCGAAATCGGAAGTTTATCACAATCGAAAAAAAGGATAGAAAACAATCGAAAATCCCTGCATAATATCCGGAAAACAAAGCAAAAAAGAGGAAATAAAATGATTCTTGCAATCGACATAGGAAACACGAACATAAAAACCGCCGTATGCCAAAACGGAAAAATCATAAGCGAATGGCGGCTCAGCAAAGACTCAAAGCGTACCGGAGACGAATATTTTTCGATATTGAATCCGCTTTTAAAGGAATCGGGAATCGAGCCCAAAGATATTTCGGACATCGTGCTAAGTTCGGTAGTTCCGGCTTTGGTAGGACCGTTTGTGAACTTGAGCAAGCGTCTTATCGAAAAAAAGCCTTTCATAATCGAGAGCGCAGTTTACAAAAAACTTCCGATAAAAATTCCTGAAACCGCTTCCAACGAAATCGGCACGGACTTGTTGTGCGATGCCGTTGCCGCATGGAAAATGTTCGGCTCATCCTGCATTGTAGCCGATTTTGGAACGGCGCTTTCGCTTACCGCAATTTACGGCGACGGAACTTTAGCCGGGGTCGCAATCGCTCCCGGAATCCGCACGGCGTTCAACGCTCTTTTTTCGAACACGGCTCAAATTCCTGCGATTCCTCTTGACATACCGACTTCAAGCCTTGGGAAAAACACAGTGCAGGCTGTCCAATCGGGGATAGTGCTTGGCTACAGAGGACTTGTGGAAGGGCTTATAAAACAGATGAAAAGCGATATGCAAAAAGAACACGGCGAAAAAGAAGAAAACATAAAGGTCATCGCAACAGGCGGACTGAACAGCATGCTTTCTCCGATTACAAGCGTGTTCGACTGCGTTGAAAAAAATCTTACGATTATGGGAATGCTTGCTATCTTTGACTGGTGCGCTCGATGATGTCGGAAAACTTCACTCCGTCTCCGTCGGTAACATCCTTTTGAAGTGTCGAACCCAAAACTTTTTCAAGATGGGCAGGCGATATTCCCGGAGAAAGGATTTTTTCCGTGCGCAGAACCGCAATATCCGACTCGGAAATCACGTCTCCTTTTGAAAGCGACCTTGTGTAATGAAGAGAACGGTTTGTCCTTCCGTAATTCTGTTTTTCCGATTCGGCAAGACGTTTTATTCCGTCCCCAAGAGAAGAAAATATCTTTTCCTTTTCGTAGTTTTCCTCAAGTTCCTTTAATATCCTTTGCTTTCCAATGCCTTTTCCGTAGCGATTCATCACCGCTTCCGCCTGACGGGCAACGTGGCACATAAGCGCAAACTGCTCGCCTTCCAACGCCACAGGATCGTCAAGCCCGTCCGTGCTTCTGCTTAGCGTTATGTGCTTTTCTATCACAGTCCCTCCGCACAGAACCGAAAGCACTGGAACAAGGACAGGATCAAGGCTGTGGTCGCTGACCCCCGTCTGAACTCCAAAAATATTTTTGAGGTTTTCCAAAAGCCTAAGATTGTATTCGCTTTCGGGCGCAGGATAGCTTGTTATGCAATGCAGAAGCGAAACGCCTTCCGTTCCCACAATGTCAAGGGCAGCCTCTATGTCCGAAAGGCGCGAAACTCCGGACGACAATATCACGGGAACGGGAACTTCCCCTTTTTCCTTCTGAGCAGTTCTGAACGACGAAAGAGATTTCAGCATGGGAAAATGATTCAATTCCGGGCTTGCGATTTTTACATAATCGGGATTTATCGCAAGAAGTTCCCTAAGAGATTTTTCGCCGAACGGAGAGCATATGAATTTCACATTTTTTGAATGAGCGTATTCAAGCATCTCCTTGTAAAACGAAGGCTCACATTCAAGGTCTCGGAAACGCTCAAAAAGCGAAACGGAACCTGTAGGAAGAATTACAAGCCCGGTCTTTGGATGCAAAATCTCGTCGGCGTACACCCACTGGAATTTCACAGCATCCGCGCCTGCACTGACGGCGCAATCTATCAGCTTTTTTGCCTTTTCTACGCTTCCGCCGTGGCTTGTTCCTATCTCTGCGATTATAAGAAGCATCACTTCAACTCTCTTTTTGCGCTTAACGCTTTGTATCTGTTTGAATAAAGCGCAAGCGAACTTTCGAATATCCAGCCCTCATCGAACCTGTACCATGTGCCGTCAGGCTCAATCGAACGGCCGACGACCATAAGAATATCACCTTTTCTGCAATGAGCTACAGCCTCGCCTTCCCAAGTCTCACTGTTTCTGAACGCAACATACGGTTCTGTAACAAGAGCCCACGACACACTGGGAGAAAGGGAAAGCGGCTCTGTTTCGTCGAATTCAATGTTTCGTTCCCTGTCGCAAGAAAATCCTGCAAGAAAAAAAATCATAACCGATACGAAAAACGCATACAATTTTTTTTTCATTTTGTCGTTCCGTTTATGAAATCCAGCACATAAGGATAAATCTTCAAGTCCGAATCCACAAAATTCATTTTTCGTATGTCTTCAGGAAGCACCCACTTGTATTCCGTGTGTTCAGTAAGGGTGTACGGCTTTTTGATTCCGTCGTGTTCAAGCGAAACCATAAATGCGTCCAAACTGCATTCCGTTCCCCTGTGCAAAAACGACGATGAGCATATTTTTTGATGCACGCTTGCTTTCACCCCAAATTCTTCCTTCATTTCCCGGACTATCGCCTCTTCAAAGGATTCGCCTTCATCAAGTTTTCCGCCGGGGAATTCCCAGCGTCCGCCCATGTCTCCCGTGGGATTTCTGTGAGCGACAAGGATTTTTTTTCCGTCATAGATTATGCACGCAATTGAAGAACTCATTTTCATTTCCTTTTAGCAAAGCGGATTTTATTCAAAGAAAAAGAACGCCGGGAAGCACAAAATGCATAAGAGCAACCGCAATGCATCCAAGTCCAAGATATTTCCGGCTTTCTATAAGAATCAGATTGAAGACGTGATTCAATTCAAGGGAAACCGACGATTTTTTTTCAAAATAAAGGATTAGAACAGCGATTCCGCCTAAAAAACCTGCGACGCTTGGAAAAAGGTCTCCGAAAAAAGCAGGCCCGTTAACCGCCGAAAGAAGTTTTATGAATCCCACAAAAACGGAAAGACCTCCGACCACAAGGTAAAACATCGCCTCGTCGGTGAACGAACCTTTCCCGAAAAATCGCAAGAAAAACGTCTGCTTTCGCTCGTCGGTATTTGACTCTTCAAGTAAATCGGAATCTTCGGACGAAGATGAGTCTCCGAAAAAAAGAACAAGCCCAACCAAAATATTCAATAAAACCGAAAGAAAATAAAACTGAAGCATCCTTACTCCAAACGGACATCGGATTTTCTAGCGATTCTGAATATTTACCGAAAAATCCTTGGATTCAGTACCGGAATTGCACGATGCCGTGATTTTGATTATATCATAGTCGGTGAATTTTGTCCTTATAAAGAGTTCTTCACCGGTAAAAGAGTCCGAAACCTCGCTTTTGTTTATGAGCGCGCCCGAATTGTCATATGCGTTGAACGTCACAAGCACCGGAATAGACATACGGGTCTTGCGTTTTTCATCGGAAAGCGCCTTGAACTGAAGGCTTACGTAAACGGAATCTTCATATGAGAACGCAGTAAGTTCACATTCAGTTCCGATAAAACGGCTTATGTTCCGAGCCGAAAGAAAACTGAAAATCCATATAAAGGCGACAAAAACCGCTATCGACATAAGCATGAACCTGTTTCCCTTGGTCGAAACAAGCACCTTAAAAAGTCCTTTTTTGGGAGCCATTTTTCCGGCGTAGAAGTCCCTTACACCTTGCGGAGCTTTTTTCAATCGTTCTTCCCTGTTGTAGAAGAACGTAAATCCCCTTTCTTTTTCGTCATCAGGATGGCCTTCGTCAACTCCTCTAAAATCCATAAATCACCTATTGCCTTAGAATCGAATCGACCAAGGAATCCGTACGCCACCAGACCACCCTGGATTTTTCTCTGTCCGCAAGCAAGGCGGAGATTATGCCTTCTTTTGAAAGTGAAAAAGAATAATACAGAATACGGCTATGATCCACATCGAACTGCCGCTTTATGACGTTCTGCGTTCCCGGCTGAATCATTTCTATCGAAAAACCGTCTTCCGTGGTAACGATGAAGAAAAACCAGTTGTTCCGTGTTACTCCAAGAAAATCGTACGGCAGACTATATGAAATCTTGCTGAAATCTTCCGTAACCGAAACCTCGAACGGAGGAACATTTATCGCCTCTCCGTAAAGCCCTGTCTCGATGTCAAGCGGATAAATAACCGACTGAACATAGTCGAATCCCGACTGAACTTTCGATTCCTCGTCGATATAGGGAAGATAATAATCTATTTTTACGTAAAGCCGCTCTGAATAGCTGTCGGGAACTACGTTTTCCACCGTAACGGACATATCAGTGCGGTTTACAAAATCCCCCGGAATCATGGGAACTTTTCCGGTAAGAATTGGAATCTCGTAGCGTAAAAAACCGTTTGTGTTGAACCAGAACACTTTCAGACCGTCGTTTGTTGTGCAGACTACGACAAGTTCATCGTTTTCCGTGGCGTACAAACCTTTTATCGTGGGAAACGGAGTTCCGCCCGGTCCCTGCTGACCTATATAGTCGATGACAGTTCCGTCGCTTGAAAAACAAAGCACAACCTGACTGAAAAGAAGGCGTTCGTCCTCGTCCTGCTCGTGCCGTTCTTTCGGAACGGAACCCACCACGTACATATATTTTCTTGAGTCCACGGAGATTTTTCCCGTGTAGTCAAAAGGATATTCAACCGCTTTCCAGATGCCTTCGGTGGATTTTTCGGGAAGTCCGGAGTTTTTTTTGGAATAGAATTCCTCACTGTAATACAAAGAAAGCAAGTCCCCGTAGGAATTCAGAGAAAGGATTTTTCCAGCCTCGCCGTTCACGATATAAAAAAATCCGTCCCGCATGGCAAGTTCCGTCTTCATGTTGCCGACGGTGTTTATTCCAAAAAGATTCAGCTGCTCCTCGAAATTGCCGTAGCTCATGGAAAAAAGTTCCTCTTCCGCAACGGACTGAATCTTTGAATATCCGGAACATGACAAAAAAATCGAAGAAAAAAGCAAAGCCGCAAAAAGAAAAAATCCTCTGGCGGAAGATTTATTTTTCATGAAATCAGCCATTTCGTCCGCAACAGTTCTTGTATTTTTTTCCGCTTCCGCACGGACAAGGGTCGTTTCGTCCGACCTTTGGAGAAGACCTTCTTACGGTTATGTTTTCTCCTTGGGTTCGTCTTTGCATAGCACCTTTTGACGCATTCCTGCGAGCCATGTCAGCGTTCATCGCAGAATTAGCCATGCGATGCGCCTGCGTTTCTCCGAACGCCTCTTGCGCTTCGGAATGTTGGGCGCTCATATTTTTCTGCGCACGCACAGCCGCAAGCCGCCTCGCTTCAAGAGCCTCCGGGCTTAGCTGAATACGCACCTTGAAAACGCGCGCCATAACCGAAGTGCGGATGGATTCCAGCATTTCGTCGAACATTCTAAAACCGTCCAGCTTGTATTCGGTCAAAGGATTTTTTGAGCCGTAGGAACGAAGGCTTACCGCCTCCCTAAGCCCTTCAAGAGCCTCAAGCTGGTCAAGCCATTTTTTATCGATTACCTGAACGTACTGGTATCTGATGAACATATTAAGGTTCTCTTTTCCGACCAGCGTCTCTTTTTCCGTGATGTCGTTCTGCAAAGCCGCAAGCAAAGATTCCTCGGAAAGTCGTTCCACAGGAAGTGAAAGCCCAAAATTGTTTTTTATCTCTTCGTTCAGGGCGGACCTAGCCTCGTCCTGCTGCCTTTTTGATGCCCTCGCAAAATCATAGAACATAACATCCACGGCATCCTTTGCGTTTCCCATAACCCTTTCCGAAAGTTCCTCGTCGGCAAGGATTTTATCCCTCTGCTCGTAGATTACGCCTCTTTGCTCGTTCAGAACGTCGTCATAGTCAAGGAGGTGTTTTCTTATCTCAAAGTTCCTGTCTTCGACTTTTGCCTGCGCTTTCTCGATGCCCCTGTTCAGCCAAGGATGATCTATAGGTTCGCCCGGCTGCATTCCTATCCTTGTCATCAGGTTTTTCATCCTCTCGCCACCAAAAAGACGCATAAGGTCGTCGTCCATTGAAATAAAGAACTTGGATCTTCCGGGGTCTCCTTGACGGCCGGAACGACCTCTAAGCTGGTTGTCGATTCGGCGGGATTCATGACGTTCAGAACCTATCACATAAAGTCCGCCTGCGTTCTTGACATCCTCGTTGTCCTTCAGCCACTTTTCCTTTTCGATTCTGTACGCTTCGGCATACTGTTCGGCAGTCGCATTAGTTCCAGCCCTTTTTCTTGCCCTGAATTCAGGATTTCCGCCGAGTTTTATATCAGTTCCTCGACCAGCCATATTAGTCGCAATCGTGACAGCACCCCGGCTTCCTGCCTCTGCGATTATCATAGCCTCTCGGGCATGATTTTTTGCGTTCAGCACTTCATGGCGTATTCCTTTTCGTGTAAGGATTGAAGAAAGAAGTTCCGATTTTTCCACCGAAACAGTTCCCACAAGGACAGGCTGCCCTTTTGCGTGCGCTTCCTGAATCTCCTTGCTTATTGCCTCCCACTTGTCCTGCTCATTCAGATAGACTTCATCGTTCTCGTCTTTTCTTGCGATAGGCTTGTTCGTAGGAATTGCCACAACGTCCAGTTTGTAGATTTTATTAAACTCAACAGCTTCCGTAGCGGCTGTTCCCGTCATGCCCGAAAGTTTTTCGTACATTCTGAAGAAATTCTGAAACGTGATTGTCGCAAGAGTTCTGTTCCGCTGAGCTATTCGAAGATGTTCCTTTGCCTCTATAGCCTGATGAAGTCCGTCGCCGTAACGCCTTCCTTCAAGCACACGGCCGGTAAACTCATCTACAATCTGAACAAGCCCGTCTCGAACAAGATAATCAACATCCTGATGATAAAGAGTGTGAGCCCTTACAGCCTGCGTAAAATAATGAACGAACTCAAAGTTTTCCTCGTCCACAACCTTAGTTCCCGCTGCAATAAGATTGTGCTTATGTAAAATCTCATCGATATGATTTATACCCGCATCCGTAAACGAGACCCGCTTTGACTTTTCATCAAGTTTATAGTCTCCCTTTATGTTCTTTCTTGCCTCAGGGTCAAGTTCCACCTCATCCGGATAGTCGCCCGTTTTGGGGTCTTTTTCCACCTCGGAAAGCTCCCCCACGTATTTATCAACCTCGTGATACTTGTACGTGTCGTCCTCACCCTGACCGGAAATTATAAGCGGAGTACGAGCTTCGTCTATCAATATGGAGTCGATTTCGTCAACAACGCAAAAACTGAATCCCCGCTGAACCTTACGCTCCAAGTCCACCTGCATATTGTCCCTAAGATAGTCAAATCCAAGCTCATTGTTCGTTCCGTAAGTTATGTCGCAAAGATAGGCTCTTCTTCGCGCATCATTGTCCATGTTTGAAAGAATAGAGCCCACAGTCTGCCCAAGATAAGAATATACCGGGCGCATCCAGTCGGCATCGCGTTCTGCAAGGTAATCGTTCACGGTTACAACATGAACGCCCTTTCCGCTTAGAGAGTTCAGATATACGGCAGGAACACACATAAGCGTCTTTCCTTCACCCGTTTTCATCTCCGTAATTCGTCCTGAATGAAGAACAAGCGAACCCATTATCTGAACGTCATAGGCGCGCTCTCCAAGTACTCTGGCTGCCGCTTCCCTTGCAAGCGCGAACGCCTCGGGCAATATGTCGTCCAAGGTTTCGCCCTTAGAAAGACGTTCCTTGAGTTTTGCAGTTTCCTTCGGAAAATCCTCGGCAGGAAGAGATTTTGCCCAATCTTCCTTTCCGTTTACCTTATCAAGAAGAGGTTTAAGCTTTTTTACATCCCTGTCGTTCTGGGAACCGAAAATGGCGGTTAAAATCTTATCAACAATCATAACTTGTCCTTAGAATGCTTTTACTTTTACGCAGATTCCGCAGTTAGGAATGCGGAACCGCACCACATAAATATATAGATATTTCCATCGGTAGTAAAGAATATAAGTTAGGGAGAAGTCAGAGAGGACACCCCGACTCCCCTTACAAGAGACTGTGGTATAACTCATCCAGCAAGAATCGGATGAACGAAGCCTTAATATTACCGTACACCTTCTTGCAAGAATTGGGCTTTGCACAATTCTTGAGACGGACATACGAGAGACAATTAGGATGAACGATGCCTTAATATGTCCGTCCTCCATGCTCAGTGAAGGCATCGTCCACTGTTCGGAGGGAACGTCTCCCTTCGAACGAGTGACACATCTCTACTCGCCCGACTGGCACTCCCCCCACCCGCTCGAGTGGGACTATCACACCCGTACGAGCGGGGCTAGTACACCCGTTCAAGTCGGGCTTATGCACCCGTTCAAGTCGGGCTTATGCACCCGTTCAAGTCGGGCGGCGGTAAGAACGAGTTTTACAAGCTTCTATTCTTCTGCCGCCGCCCCAAGTTTTACTTATCAGTAAAACTTGTACAAGCCTCATCCAGCAAGAATCGGACTTGTCCGATTCTTGAGACGGACATACGACCGACAATCCGATGAACGACACCTTTAATATGTCCGTCCCCTTACCGAGTGCGAACAACTCCTCGTCTTGTCAAAGGCCAAAATCTGTAAAGGGCAAGCCCCAGAATATATCTTTTTGATACAGCCTGCGGAGCCATGTTTGAGCGGTACTGAACGGAATACCTGTCATAATCCGAAAGCGGAACGAGGCGTTTTTCGTAGGAATGTCTCATATCAAGGGAATTGAAACGGTTGTCTCCCATCATAAAATACGAGCCGTCCTTTATATATCGTGGGGTTCCGTCCTCCGCATTTTCAGGGAACACGGGCATATTCCGCTGATCCGAAATCAGCGAATAAAAATGTATCTTTTCCGCATCCTCAAAATATTTTAGAAGAAGTGCGTCTTCCGAAAGCCCTGAGGAACTTCCGGATTTTAATAAAAGTTCCGCCGTCCTAAGATAGATTCTTCCGGCGGAAAGTTTTGCCATAAGATTCAGGCGGAAATTCGCCTCTTTGTACATGTCGTTCGAAAAATCAGACTCTGCGGCGGATTTTCCTGAAATCCAGTCGGTCATAAACATCGAAAACCATTCCGAGCCGCCCTTTGTTTTAAGCAACATCATCGTCCTTTCAAAACTGTTCGAAAAAACATCGTAAATCAAAAGCGAAGGTTCTGAAAAATCGCCTTCTTTTTTTTGGCGAGCGGCAATTTCGGAAAATCTCTTTGAAATGGACGAGCATTCAAACGCAACGGAATCAATGTCAAGTTCTCGGCGCACTTTTTCAAGGTCAAGCATTGCCGCATACTGCTCCTTTGAAAGAGGAATAGTTTCAATTCCCTTTCTTATGGAAGGATGGACAACGTTCAGATTCCAGGCGGCATATTTTTTGTCCAATTCGACAGGCTCAAAGTTGTCGCTTTTTTTCGTGCGAGAATATAGCGTTCCGTCCTGCATTACAAGCTGTTCTCCGGGAAGCCCCGTAACTCGCTTTACAAGCGGATCTGCCTTAGGCTCTCCGTTTTCGTCAACGTTCAGATTCACGGTGCTGAATGTAAGCATATACACAATTTGGCTTACAACCGTACGAATCTCGGACTTTCTGTCCATGCTGTAATGCGGATTTCTGAAAACCACAACATCGCCCCGTCTATAGGATTTCAGGCACGGAAACCCGACATCACTCAACGGCATTTTAGGTCCGCTTGGGGTCTTGAACACTATAACCCTGTCTCCGATAAGAAATGAAGGTACCATCGATTCGGACGGAATCACATAAAGCTGAAGCACGAATATCTGGAATATAAGCACCATGAAAACCGCCTGAACCACCGCATCAATCCAGTCGGCAAGCTCAAAGAGTACACGTTTAAATCCGGCGGGCTTTACCAAAAGAGATTTACCTTTTTTTTCGTTTTTCCAGCTTGGCTCAAGAAGATACGCCCTCTTTTCGTTCAGAAAATGGAGAATAAGATACCTGCATGCAAGCACCACTGCCCACAAAACGACCGTCACCACATCGTACCAATAAGAAGTTCCGTTTTTCCCAGCCCTACGCAGAACAAAGGATGCAAGAAACACATACGGTAAATATTGAAGCATTTTCTGCGTCGGAAGGACAGCCTTGAATTCCTTTTTGCCGTAGAGTTTTATAAAAAGAAACCACACCGAAAAAAAAGTCATCGCAAGGCTCAAAGGAAAAGCAAGAAGACTTATGTCGGCATGGAAACTGAACTGTAACAGTGAAAACAGGACGCTTGCGCCCAAAACTATGAACATTGGAAGTCGAATTCTACTCATACGATTAAATATAGCGAATCTTTTCTTTTTAATAAACTTTCATTTCCGCATTTTGTACATATCCATAAAATTATTTTTAAGCGTCCGAAAAAAGGATTCGAAATCTTTTTCATTGCGCAACGCAAGGCTTGCCTCGTAGACACGAAGAATTTCCTTGAAACCCGTGAAATTTTCGCCTCGCAGACTCTGGAAAGGAGCGTCGGTTTCAAGAAGAAGGTTCGAAATCGGAAGAAATTTTACACATTCGATTGCCTTTTTGTTCCCGTTCAGAATCTGCTTTCCAAAAGAAAAGTACGCATTGATTCCCTTGGAAAGAAGGCTTTTTGCTTCGTACAGACCGAGCGGAAAACTGTGGAAAAGCACGGACGGAAGTTTTTTCAGACGCTCGGCATATTTGTAAACAAGATGCAAAGCCTTCCTTTCATGAATCACCACAGGCATATCGTAACCAATCGCAATTTCAAGCGATAGGGCAAACGCTTTTTCCTGAAGTTCAAGATTTTCAGCATATTTTTTCTCAAATAAGTCAAACCCGATTTCGCCCACGGCATCTATTTTTTTTGATGAGACAAGTTTTTCCATAAAATCCAAAAGTTCGATTTCAGGATTTTGCGGATGAATACCGAACGCCCTTGCCGCACTTCCGTACGGAAGATTAAGTTTTTCAAGTTCCTGCCATTCTTCCTTTGAATGAACGCAGGTTGCGCAAAAATAATTATCCTGAGTGAATCCCGACGACGAAAAATCCCCGCTTGAAAAATCCGTGATGTCCTCAAACTGCAAGCACTGAACCAAATGAAGATGACTGTCGCATATCGGAAAACCGAACGGAAATTTTTCCTTGTAAAAAAATAAAACATTATTTTCAGAAAAATCTTCTAACATTCTTTTTGATTTTACCGAATATAAAAATGTAGTTCAATTTTATTGTAACAAATAACCAGGGGGAAACCATGAAAAGCTATTCACTTAGAAGTTTAGGTAACAAAAACGACTACATGACAATACTCAAGGAAACCGATGACGGCTACGTCATAAAGATTGTACGTGACATGGACGGTTACGAAGATGTGACCACAGATTTTTTAAGCAAAGAACTTTTTGAAAGCTGCATAAGGACAGGATATCTTACAGAAATCGAAAAGCCTGTAAAAATTGCGGTAAACGCTTAAAAATATTTTTCCGCAAGTGCGATGGCGGCAGAAAGCCTCTGCTGCCTGTCCTGCACGGCGGGAAGCCAGTTTATCTTGACACCGTTTTTTTCCATGAATCGGAACCAAGTTTCTTGGCGTTTAGCAAACTTTCTTATTGCGATAAAAAGTTCTTCTTTCATTGCTTCCAGCGTTTCGTATTTTCCTTGAAGAAAAAAAGAACAATAGCGATATTCAAGACCAAGTTTTTCAAGACGAGACCAACTTGCGCCGTCATCGTGCAAACGCTGAACCTCATCCAACATCCCTTCGTCCAATCTTTCTTGAAGACGCTTGTATATATTCTCCCATATTTTGTCACGGCTGAACGTAGTTCCAATAATCAGCGGACGAATATCAGGACGCGGATACATGGATTTTTTCAATTCTAAAGCCTTTTTTCCGTGCGTTCCGTAGAAAATCTCTATGCCCCGGACTACCCTCTCCCGTTCCAAAAGGTCGTTTTTTGTGTGAAGGTCGGGCTTCAACTCAAGATAGAGGGCCACAAGTTCGCTTAGACTTTTTTTCTCAAAAGATTTTCGCAGTTCCGCATCCTCCGGAACGTCTACAAGGTCATAATTCCTTATCACGGCATCAAGATAAAGCCCTGTTCCGCCCACAATCACAGGAAGTTTTTTGCGCCCCACAACATCGTCAAAGACTTTGTAAAAATCCTGCTGATAGTGAAAGACGTTGTATTCCTCGCTCAAATCCGCGATATCTATCATGTGGCAGGGAACAATGCCACCCTGCGAAGAATATTCAGCCATGTCCTTACCAGAACCTATGTCAAGCCCCCGATAAGTTTGCCTTGAATCGGCGGAAATTATTTCTCCGCCGAACTTACGCGAAAGCCCCACGCCGATAGCGGTTTTTCCGACGGCTGTAGGCCCCAAGACGACTATAGAATTGTATTTTCCCATGGCACAAAAGAATCTATAACAAAGGAGCATATTTTACAACTCGATATGTCAAAGGGCGCAGCTGAACAAAGAGGAGACTACTTTGGAAAGCCGCTTTTTAGGGGAAGGAGGAAACTTTTTAGGATAAAAGTTTCCTCCTTCCCTATAACCCTACTCATCTTCCAAAAAAATCGCTTAGGAGCTCCGCCCTTAAGAACCCGGAAACAAGAACGTGCATTCTTGTGCTTCAAGTTTGCCGACGGCAAACTTGGGGCAGACGGGTGGCGGATAAACGGGTCTTTCACCCTTTTATTCTCCGTCCACCACCTTGCAAGAATTGGGCGTCGCCCAATTCTTGAGACGACCATAGGAGCAACAATCCGAAGAACGAAGCCTTAATATGCCCGTCCGTCCTCCCTCCCCCTACAGTACCCCCTGTATGTCTCCGTCAATGCAGATACTCCGCTCTTCTATTTCCTTCGGGCAAAACGCCTCTCCCTTGTTTACCGACGCAAAAACCGCCCGCTCGTTATCAAGCGTCATTTTCCAGAACGGGTACTTTATGATTATCGGCGTGTTCGCCCCCACTCCAAGCTCAAGATAAAGCACATGAAGATTTTTCACTCGTTCAGTAAAATCGCGGTATGCGCGCGAAGCGTTGTGCCAGCCTTCGTCTTCAACAAAGGTATCGTCCGAACGAAGGTTCATCGTAAAGCTCGAGCCGTCGTCGGGGCATTTGGGAATAAGAGCCGAAGGGATTTTCATGCTGATTCTTCCGCTCTCCGGAACTGTAAAAATGCCGTTCTCATCTTTTACAAATCCCTGGGCTTCCATAGCCTTCATTACCCATTCGGAATTGTCATATGTCTTTTTTATATCCGCATTCACGCTCTGAAAAAGTCCGTAGTCCCCTTGTGTATAAAAAAGCCGCTTTTTATCAAATCCTGCTCTTTGAAACTGATGGTCTACGTTCGTGGTAAGCACAAAATAGTCCTTTCCGCTAAAAAGCCTAAGAAGAGACTTGTACACAGGTTTGGGCGGCTCGATATAGCGGTTAAAATAGATATGCCTTGCCCACCATGCCCAGCGTGTATTTTCGTCGGGGAACGGATAAAACCCTCCCGAATACATATCGTTTATTCCATATTCCTCTGCAAAATCAAAAAAGCAGCGCATAAAGCGTTCTCCGCTGTATGTAAGCCCTGCGGAAGTTGAAAGCCCCGCCCCCGCTCCTATAAGAATTGCATCCGAAGTTTCAATTTCGTGCTTAAGACGCGCAATTCGTTCGTCCATGCTTCCGCTTCCAAAAGAGATTTCTCCGCTTAAAGCCCTTACAGCTTCAAGTCCCCTTTCTATGCTTTCAATATAGCCGTCAGATTTTTTACCGAATAATGTCTTCATAATGTTTTTTGTCCTCGTCCTTAAAGACATTGAATATAACTCTTTCCATAGCGCCCTCGTGTTCTTTTATCCATTCCGTAACAGATTTTACGGCAATTTCTGCCGCCCGCCTTGGCGGAAAACAAAAAACACCCGTTGAAATGCAGCAGAATGCTATGCTTTTCAGATTGTTTTTTGCGCACAAGTTAAGAGTATTAATATAGCAGTCTGAAAGTTCCTTTTCGATTTTAGGCGTAAGAGCTGAACGAACAATAGGGCCTACCACATGAATCACTTTTTTGGAAGGAAGATTGTATGCGTCCGTAAGCATTGGAACTCCCGTAGGCTGTTCATAATCGTTTCCATACAGAGCGCGCATTTCGTTCATCTTACAATTGCATTCCGCCCTTAACTGAACCCCCGAAAAACTGTGAATTACGTTGTCTATGCAACCGTGCATCGGAACAAAGCATCCGAGCATTTGTGAGTTTGCCGCATTTACAATCGCATCTACACAAAGCCGAGTTATATCCCCCTGCCAGATTGAAATAATGCCGTTTGTAACAGGAATGTCGGAAAGGCTTACAATGCCTTTTTCATTTGCGCGGCATAAAAGGTATTCGTCCTGGATTTTCAAAATCTTTTTAGACATAGGAAGCGGAAGCCTGACGTTCATAAACGAACGTAAGATTCTGCGCTTTTCTTCAATATCGCCGGATATGCAAATGTCTTTGTATTCATCGCGTTCCGCCTTAAACGCTTCCAAAAGAAATGAAAGTCTTTTTTCCTGATTAGATTCGTTCATAAAACTCATTTACCACATTGCATTTATGTTGTCAACAAAGACATCGTAATATGTCAAAAACCGTCTTATCGGCATTCGGGATTCTGCAATACTTATCAAATAATAAAAAATCCTTTCTGCAAATGTCCAAAGTGTGTTATAATTAGAGCAATCACTATTCACTTATGACGGAGGCCGCATTATTGCGGTTTTGCTTATGAATGTACACAATGTAATGGAAGAGTACGTTGAAAAAAACGTCAATGGTCTTTATCAGCACCTTATGGAAGCAAAGACACCTTGGGTTCCGTGCGACTGCGAAAACTGCCGCCTTGATGCCATAAGTTATGTTCTGAATAGACTTACTCCCCGTTACGTAGTGTCAGGAAGAGGTGCGGTATATGCCGCCCAGTTTCTTGAAAGCTCACAGCTTAATGCGGACGTTACAGCCCTTTCGATGGAAGCAATCCGTGTAATAGCGTCAGTGCAAAGGCCTTACCACAAAACTTCGGTAAAGACCGCCTCTTCCGATTCGGAACGGAAGAACGATTCTCCCGTGTTCAATTTTCCCGTGATAAGCGGAGCCGTATACTACGGAACTACATTCGAGCCTGTAATTGGAGCTGAAATCTCGCTTCTTGACCAAAACGGAATTGTTGCTATGCACGATTTTTCGTGGCAGAATCCTGCAGGCACGTTCTCGTCGACAAAAGGTTCCTTTTCGTTCTGGCCTAAGGAGATTACTTCGGCAAATCTGAACGAAACAAAAAAGTTCTCGTTTACTGTTGAAGCAAAGGCGGAAGGATACCCTGCGGTTCGGCAAGGCTTTGAAATAGTCCTTATGAGCGAATCGGAGCGAAAGACTACAATAAGCCAATCGCTCACAATGAAAGTGCAGGATCTTATCCTTTTTAAGGATTAGACCCGCACAAAAATTATTTCTTTTTCTTTAACAAATCAAAGAGACGAATAACAAGCCCCACATTGCCGAACAAAATCCAATAGAAGAACGAAAGTGCGGCAAGAACAGGTATTCCGCAAAGCACAATCAGGAAAAATACCTTTACAAAACCCATTATAAAGTTCAGGAATGTCGAAATAAAAGCGGAAAAGCCTTCGCCTATATTCGGAAATATAAAACCTGTATCCGTATGGTTAGACGGAAGCGCAATCGATACGGATATTGTAGAATAATCCACCTGATTTGAAAGGCGTTTAAGTCTTCCTTCCATGCTGTCAATCTCGCTTATCACGGAATTGAGTTCCTTTTCTATTTGCAGAAGGTCTTTTATGTCCCTTGCACTTTTCAGATAGTTCTCAAGTTTTTGTTTCATTACCTTTTTGTTCTGAATGCGGCTTTCAAGGTCGTAATATTGTTCGCTTACGTCTTCACTGTTCATCCCGTGGCTTAAAATCTTTCCAAGCTCGCCCGTAGAATTCATAGCCTTCTCAAAATCCGTTGACGGAACTCTTACTGAAAACCATGCATTCCTCTCTGAACTGGAAGAACTTGCAATATAGCCTGAAAAACTTTCCGCCCACGCCTCAACCTTCGATATGGACTCTACAAGATTTGTAACCTCAAGGCTTACGTTTCCGGTTTTTATAAGTTTTTTTTCCGTTATCTGAACCGCAGAGTTTACCGCCGCTTTTATCATCTCACCGAATGACGCATCCGAAGCCGCCGATTCAGAATACATTCTAAGCATCGCTTTATCTTCGTAATTCTGTCCGACAAGAGCCGCACGCTTAGAGCATGAAGATACGAAAAAAAGAATCAGCACGGAAACAAAAATACACGACAATCGAGTTTTCATTTTGACCTCCAAAACCGCCTTTAAAAAGCGGAGATTTTATTTTTCATATTACCCAAAGCAAAAAAATAGTACAATGCCTATAAAAATCACCTCGCATTATTGACACACAATACCGTCCGGTATATGATAAATACACATTACCGTTCGGTATATAAAGCTGCAATAAACGGCGCTAATTCATCAATCTGTAGCTGTAAATACAATCTGCAATTGTTGAATTTTTAGGAACGGTTTATTTTCAGACGCAACATATTTGCATCTGAAAAACACTGCGAGTTTACAGAAAAAACTCGCTGATTTACATATGCGCTTTTGTGCACAAATGCAGCAGTAGAAAATTGCAATTTTCTTTCTGCTGCATTTTAGGGAACGGTTTTTCGCTGTTCTTTTAAAAGCGAGCCGTTAATATGCACGGCTCGTTACAAATTTTATTATTTTACGTATGCGCTTAAGCACACGTAAAACTTTTTAGGAGATATTATGGATTCGTCTTTCTCTGACTGCATTTTTTATCATGTTTATCCGCTTGGACTTTCAGGCGCTCCCGAAAGAAACGACTTTTCGTCCCCGAAAGGTTCTTTTTTTGAAACATTTGAAAATGAACTTCCGCGTCTAAAGGAACTTGGAGTAAACGCCCTTTACATAGGCCCTCTTTTTGAAAGCACGGCGCACGGCTACGACACGGTGGATTATTACCACGTTGACAGAAGGCTCGGGGATAACGAAAGCTTTAAAAACTTTTCCATCAAGGCTCACCAGATGGGATTCAAGCTGGTTTTGGATGCTGTATTCAACCATACGGGACGGGATTTTTTTGCGTTCAAGGATTTGAAAGAGAACGCACGGAATTCAAGGTTCTGTTCGTGGTATTCAAATATGAACTTTGACGGAAGAAGCAATCTTGGAGATCCGTTCGACTACGAAGGCTGGGCAGGCTGCAAGGATCTTGTAAAACTGAACGTAGAAAATCCTGAAGTGAAAGAACATCTTTTTGGCGCGGTAAAATTCTGGATAGAAGAATTTAATGTGGACGGACTAAGACTTGACGCCGCCGACGTGATAAGCCTTGGATTTTTGAGGGAACTTTCTTCAATGACAAAACAAATCAAAAATGATTTTTGGCTCATGGGGGAAGTCGTGCATGGCGACTACAACAACTGGCTTAAAAACGGAAATCTTGATTCCGTAACGAACTACGAGGCATACAAAGGTCTATGGTCAAGTTTCAACAGCCAAAATATGTTCGAGATAGCGTATGCTCTTAGCAGGCAGAACGGCGACTACGGAATCTACAAAGAACACCTGCTTTACAACTTTCTTGACAACCACGACGTTACCCGCATAGCTTCTGCCGTCTCAAGGGACGAATACCTTTTTCCGCTGTACGGACTTCTTTTTACGATGCCGGGCATTCCTTCCATATATTACGGAAGCGAATACGGCATAAAAGGAAAAAGAAACGGTTCATGCGACAGGGAATTAAGACCTTCCCTTCCGCCGTTCAATCGGATTCCCGACTTCGCAAATCCATCGTGTGATAAAGACGCCCTTTTCAATTCGATAAAAAAATTTTCTGAAATCAGGCAAAACAGTTCCGCCCTCAAAAAGGGAAACTACACGGAACTTGCCGTCCAAAACAAGGCGTTTGCGTTCCAAAGGGAGTTTTTCGGCGAAAAATATGCGGTATGCGTGAACGGAGACACAGAGCCGTTCTCTTTGAAACTGAACAGAAATCTTGACGGAAAATGGGAAGACGTTCTGAACGGAGGCTTTGTCGAAAACACAAACACGGTTCAGTTGGATCCGTGCTGGCTAAAAATACTTAAAAAAATATAAAAGCCGTAACTGATATTTAAAAAAGTTTACGCTATTCCCGATTTACGTTCCGGAGCTAAAAGTCTTTGCCAAAAGGCGTATTGAACCGCACGTAAACGCTGAAACCTTCGTGCAAAATGTAATTCCTAAAAGGAATTTTTACCATATTCCGGATTTTTTACTGATTTTAAATAAAGACATTTCCACGGCAATCCGGAAGACTTATGTTTCGTTGCCTCTCTGAACAAGCAAAAATACTTAAGTAGAGGATTTTTCTATGCTATCAGCCGCGACGATTGGTGAACCGCATTCTCGACAGAATTTTGAAGATTTAGGAATATCCTTTCCGCATTTTTTGCAACTCATTTTCGACTTCTTTTTAATATCTTTTTTGAGTTTTTTTCCGTATTCAAAAAGAATCGAATCAAAATAATATGCAGCATCTTCTTTGGGAAGTTCTTTAAAATCGCCGCCGTTTATTATTTGTTCAAACCATTTAAGATAGTTTTCATACTCTGTTTCATTATTGTTAGCGTAAGCGTCTTTTTTGTCGTTTTCCTCGATTTTATCATATATGATTTTTCTATATGCTCTGGCTGTATGCTGATCAACGATGGGCATTGTTTTATCAGCAATATATCTGCCGAAATTCCAAAATACAAAAGGAGTAGGAATGTCTTTTGGCGCAGAACTTTCTTGAGCATTAATACCGTCAATAATGCATTTTTCTTTTCCGTAATCACCGTTTTTCCATATTACACTGAGCAAAAGTTTTTCTAACGGTGTCAACGGTTTCTTACGTGTTTTATCATCAAATATTTCAGGGGATATTTTATATTCATCATTTAAGATTCCTTCATCTTTCATGTCTTCAATCTCTTTAGCAGAAAGACTAAGCTTGAATCTAGGATACTTTTTTTCTTTTTCTTTCAGTAAGCTCTCAACTTCTTTATCAGTAAAAAGACTCTGTGAAGTCTCGTTTTGAATATTTGCTAAAAGTTTCTTTACTATATTTTCCTTTTTCATGCTTTTACCTCAACATAAGTGATGACTATTATAAACATAGCCTCATTTTTATATTATACTCCATCCCTTACATATTCTTTTGGTCATTTTTCCTAAAAACTTTGGG
>CALHVG010000011.1 GCA_938039145.1 uncultured Treponema sp. | reverse complement strand
GTAGTTTGGCATTTTCTTCAACTCCTTTTTGTCGAAAATGTTTTCAAAAGTAATGCTAAAATTATATATTCGAAATGTGAAAAAACAAAGGAAATTTTTAAAAATGCTGAAAATCTTAGTGCGTTGGCTGGCGATGGCGAAAATATTCTTTCTTTTTATAAATTCACTTGCTCGATATTACCACTCGGTATATAATTCCCCCATGGCGAATGAGTCAACCAAAAAGCAGATTCAGGAGATTTCCACCAATCTTTTTGCGCAGAAGGGCTACGATGCTGTGGGCATTCAGGAAATCGTGGACACTGCGGGAATCACAAAGCCTACTCTCTACTATTATTTCGGGAGCAAAAAAGGTCTTTTGCAAAGCATCGTTCTTGAAAACGAGGAAAAGCATTTTGGTCTTATGCAAAAGGCTGCTGATTATGAGCAGCGTTTTTTTGAATCGCTTACTAAAATGCTCCGTGCCGAAATTGATTTTGCCGTTTCCGCTCCCGATTATTTTAGGCTTCGCACAAATCTTTTGAATTCGCCTGAGCATTCGGAATGCTACGAGGTTTTTTATCCTCATGCAAAAAAAATAGAAAATCTTATGCTTGATTTTTTCAATCTTTCTGCAAAAGAGTTTGGAAACATGAAAGGAAAGGAGGAATTGTACAGTTCGCTATTTTGGGCGAATATCTGTTCTATAGCCATGAGGGTTGCTTCTGGACTTATGAAAAGCGACGAGAAAATTCTTTACACAATCGTTCATTCATTTGTGTATGGTTTTGCCGATTAATGTTTCAATCTGAAAATTCCCATGGTATAATCTATCTATTATGAGCAACACAAAAGAAAACTGTAGACTTGATTCTACGAGGACAACGGGCATTTCGATTCCGTTGGGTGCAATTTCCACAAAAAATAATACTGTAATCGGAGAATTCACCGTTCTTCCTGATTTCGCAAAATTCTGCAAAAAGGCGGGAATCGGTCTTATTCAGCTTCTGCCTGTGAACGACACTGGAACTCAATCGTCGCCTTATAGCGGACTTTCCGCTTTTGCGCTTCACCCGATTTACATTGACATAAAACGGCTTCCCGAATTCGATGGTTTGTATTCTTCGGATAAGAAATTTGCCAAAAATTACGACGCTTTTGTAAAGGAAAATCCATATAACGCAGGCGGACGCTACGATTATGATTCTATATTGAACAAAAAGGACGAGCTTTTGCGTTCTCTTTATGCGACAACTTCAATCGCAAAGGATGGAAAAGCGGACGCTGCTCTTGAAAAATGGATAAAGAAAAATCCTTGGATTGTAAACTACGCCGTATACAAGTCTCTTAAATATAAATATATGCAGGCAACCTGGAAATCTTGGGATGCAAAGGATCAGAATCTTAGCGAAAAGGATATAACCGCCCGTTGGGAAAAGGCTTCCAATCGCAAAGAGAATCTTTTCTACGCATGGACGCAGATGCGTGCCGCCGAGCAGTTCAAAAAGGCAGCCGATTCGGTAAGAAAAGAAGGGCTTTTGCTCAAGGGCGATATGCCGATTCTTATGAACGAGGATTCTTGCGACGCTTGGGCGCTTCCGGGGATTTTCAATCAGAATTTGCGTGCTGGCTCTCCGGTTGACAACGAAAATCCTACGGGTCAGAACTGGGGCTTCCCGACTTACAACTGGGCGTATCTCAAGGAACATGATTATTCTTGGTGGAAGGAAAGGCTGAAATCTGCGGAACAGTATTATTCGGTCTATCGCCTTGACCATATTCTTGGATTCTTCAGGATTTGGGCGATTCCTACACGGGATACTACCGCGATTTTGGGTCATACAGACCCGTATGTTGCAATCAGCCGCATGGATTTTCGCAATACAGGTTTTGGCGATGATAGAATCCGTTGGCTCAGCCAGCCGCATGTTCCTACCGGCGTGATTGAAGATATAACATGGAATCACGAATCCGCTACAAAGATTTTGGAAAAATTCTGTGAGCGCATAGGAAACGAGGAACTTTGGCTTTTCAAGAAGTCGGTTGAAGGCGACAAGGATATTTACGAGTCAGACCTCAGTTCGTTCTGTCAGGGAGATGCGGAAAATCGGGTAAAGGACGTTCTTAGCAGATTCTGGAAAGACAGGGCATTCGTGGAAGTTTCTCAGGATATGTTCGTTCCTATATGGACGTATTACGAGACTACGCCATGGAAATCTCTTGGTTACGACGAGCAGGGAAGACTTCGCTATCTTATCGAAGAGGCTGAAAGGAATCAGAATAGGCTTTGGGAAACTCAGTCGGATGAAATTCTTTCGGCGTTGACGAATTCTGTTAGCATGATTCCTTGCGGTGAAGATTTGGGGGCAAATCTTCCGTGTCTTCCGGGTGTAATGGATAAAAACAAGATTCTTTCGCTTAGGGTTTACCGTTGGTGCAGAAAATGGGACATTCAGCCGGAGCAGCCGTATATTCCATTCGGCGAGCTTCCTAAACTTTCCGTATGCACTTCGTCCGTGCATGACTCTTCTACGCTCCGCCAGTGGTGGGACGAAGACAAAGGCGGAGTCTATCAGTTTGTGAATACATATCCGTGGTTTTTTGGAATTGAGGCTTGGGACAACGACGCAAAATCCCGAATCGCAAACGAATCTTACACGCCGGAAAAAGGCGAGGCGTTCCTGAAGGCTCTTGCTACGGCGAACAGCGATTTCTGCATTCATCCGTTCCAGGATTTCCTTTCGGTAGAGAAAAAATACTGGCTTGAAAATCCCGATGATGAACGCATAAACATTCCGGGTACGGTCAGCGGCTTCAACTGGACATATAGAATTCCTGCTTTGCTTGATGACATTGCAAAAGATGAAAATCTTGTGGCGAAAATCAAGGGAATTGCAGATGCTCATTTTGGGCAATAAAAAATAAAACAGTAACAAGGAGATATTTTATGGAAATTTCATACAATGAATTCCACATAAGCAAAGAAGTCAGAGACTTGTGCAAATTCGACGAAAGGCTTTACGCTTCATCGGGAAACGTGGTTTTCGCCGACTTGAAGGCTGTCCGCACTTTCACGGAAAAGTTGAACAAAGTTTTTGATTCTAGAGGTCAGAACGAAAAGCGAGTTTCTGTCGGTTCTGTGAACGCCATGGGGTTGATAGACGAAATCCTTCACTATGTCTGTATGCTTTACAGGCGAAACAAAGAAAGTTCTGCTTTTAAAACAGTGCTTCTGGAATTGGAAAAGCAATTTACAAAGGCTAAGGTGGATGAGCTTCTTTTGGATTTTATGGCTGAATTTCCGCCGGTGGAAGTTTATCAGGGAAAACTCAGCGCAGAAGAATATCTTGAAAAAGATTGCATCGACAAAGGAACTGGAGCTTCCAGGTCGAACAGAGAGCAGGTGCTTGAAGAATGGATGATGCTTCGCCTTGCAAATGAAAATCCTGCGTTCAAGCCGTTCCTTGTGATGTTCAGCGACAAAAATCTTTCCGAAAACAAAACTTACGATGCCGCATGGGCTTCCGTGCAGAAAACATTTCAGACTTTGCCAAAATTCGGACCTTTTAATCATGACCTTGTGAATATGCTGCGAGAGCCGATGGTTTTCAGTCCTGAAAGTCTTAAAGGTCAGTTGGATTATATACGTCAGTATTGGGCAGACCTTCTTGGGGAATGGCTCAAGACTCTTCTTACCGGAATCGACACGCTCACCGAAGAAGAAAAAATGTTCTGGCGGGCAGGTGCAATAAACGGCGGAGATGTTAACATGGAGCCGTATAATTACGACGGTTTGATGAAAGAATACGAGCGATTCAGTCCCGACCGCGAATGGATGCCTTGTGTAATCCTGATGGCAAAAACTGTTTTGGTATGGCTTGACCAGCTTACAAAAAAATATGGAAGACCTATAAACCGGCTTGATTTGATTCCGGACGAAGAACTTGATGCTTTGCGAGACGAAGGTTTTACGGGTCTTTGGCTCATCGGACTTTGGACCCGCTCAAACGCTTCAAAAAGAATCAAGCAGCTTTGTGGAAATCCTGAAGCCGCCGCTTCTGCGTATTCGCTTTACGACTACAACATTGCCGAAAATATCGGCGGCTGGGATGCGCTTGCGAATCTTAGAACCAGATTGTGGCAGCGTGGAGTTCGTCTTGCTTCGGATATGGTTCCAAACCACACCGGAATGGATTCCGCTTGGGTTGTGAACCGCCCGGACCTTTTTGTGCAGAGGCGCGACGCTCCGTCTTCTTCCTATAGTTTTAACGGCGAAAATCTTTCTTGGGACCCGAATGTTGGCGTTTGGCTTGAAGACCACTATTACAGTCATTCCGATTGTTCCGTTGTGTTCAAGCGGGTTGACTTTAGAAACGGCGACACGCGCTACATCTATCACGGAAACGACGGCACGGGAATGCCGTGGAACGACACGGCGCAGATTGACTTTTTGAATCCGGAGGCGCGTGAAGCTGTTATGCAGGACATTCTGCATGTTGCTCGAAATTTCCCGATAATTCGATTTGACGCTGCGATGGTTCTTGCAAAAAAATCTATTCGCCGTCTTTGGTATCCGCGTCCGGGAAGCGGCGGAGACATCTATTCCCGTGCCGAATCTGCGCTCTCTGACCAGGAGTTCGAGGCAAAGATTCCGGCAGAATTTTGGCGCGAGGTTGTAGACAGGGTTGCGCGCGAAGTTCCCGATACGCTTTTGCTTGCCGAAGCATTTTGGATGATGGAAGGCTACTTTGTCCGCACGTTGGGAATGCATCGAGTTTACAATTCGGCTTTCATGAACATGCTCAAGAAGGAAGAGAACCAAAAATATCGTGATTCCGTTAAGAACACGATAAAATTCGATCCGCAAATCCTCAAGCGTTACGTGAACTTCATGAACAATCCTGACGAAGATACGGCGGTTGCTCAGTTCGGAAAGGATGACAAATATTTTGGTGTTTGTACGCTGATGATTACAATGCCTGGACTTCCGATGTTCGGTCACGGACAGATTGAAGGATTCACCGAAAAGTACGGAATGGAATTTACCAAGGCATACCGAAACGAAACTCCTGACCAGAATCTTGTGAATCGGCATTGGCACGATATTTTCCCTCTTATGAAGAAACGTTATATCTTCGCTAATGTGGAAAATTTCCTTTTCTACGATGTGTGGGATAACGGCGGAGTGAACGAAAATATTTTTGCCTATTCAAACAGTGCCGGAAACGAGTGTTCTGTAGTCTTCTACAACAACAAATACGACAGGGCGCAGGGGTGGATAAAACAATCTTGCGAGTACGCCATAAAAATCGGTCAGGGCGAAGACCAGCACGTGGAAATGAGGTCAAAATCAATTTCCGAAGGGCTGGGACTTACAGCCGGCGAAGACCGATTCTGTGTTTTCCGTGAACATCGTTCGGGACAGTGGTTTATACGACGAAGCCGCGAAATCTGTGAGAATGGTATGTTCATCGGCTTGAACGGATTTGAATATCAGGTTTATATGGATATTCACGAGGTTGCCGACGGACCTGATCATAAATATCAGATTTTGTGTGACACATTGCAGGGGCGCGGTTGCCACGACATCGAGACCGAATGGCAGGAGATTCAGTTCAGAGAACTTTATAGACCGTTTGCGGATTTTGCGACAGCGTTCATTACTGCTGTGGCAAAACTCATCGGACCTTCGGAAGAAAAAATCACCGAGGCAAAACTGAAGAAAGCGGCTAAAGATTTGATTGGTCTCTACACTTCTGCGGCGCACACTTTCTACACCAAGGCAAATGAATTTGCGGGAAAAGACGTTGCTCTTCCGGCACCTGAAAAGCAGTACAAGAATTTTGCGGCTTCTCTTGAAAAGATTCTTGTCGCATTCGCCAACAAGAGCGCAAAACTTTCTGCCGATGTTCCGGCGGCTCTTAAAAAGGCAAAAACCGGTGCGGAATATCTTGAGACGGCGTTCACGAACAGCGGTTCTCTTCCGCTGCTCCTTGTGGCGCATGAAATGGTCAAGGAATACGTGAAAGTCGGACTTGACGATGCTTGGGCATTTGCAAGAAAGTTCAATGAATTCTTCCAGAATGCGGGAGCGGCAACATGCGATGTCCGCTACGAACTTTCAAAAATCTTTGCGCTTTCCAAGGTTATGGATATTGCATTGATGGAAAAAGATGCCAAAAACGGGGCTTCCAAATTGGTGATGGCACTGGGCGAGGATGAAACCGCTCCGCTGCTTTCGGGAGCGAATGCCTTTAATGGTGTCGTTTGGTTCAACAAAGAGGTCATCGATTCTAGCATAGTGAACGCTTTTGCTTTGGCTCTACTTGACTCAACGGATGAAGAGGTGATTTTGAAGCAGTACGCTTCTGTTCTTTCTGCAAAAGACGGCGCAGGTTACAAATGTAATGAATTTGTAGAAGCGTTTGCTCCTGCTAAAAAGAAAGCCGCTTCTAAAAAATCCGATTCCGCTGAAAAGCCGAAAGCAAAAAAGTCTGCAAAAAATAAAAATTAAATGAAATAAAAAAAGCCCCGAATTCAAAAGATTTCGGGGCTATTTTTTCGCCGTACTGAATCGAATCGATAAAATCGGAGTTCTTTCAGGCAATTTTGTTCAGCATTAAATATTTTCGATAAGGTTTTTCAGTTCTTCCGGTGTTTTTATCGGCTGGCGGGAAGTTTTTGTAGGCTTTAAAGATTCTTTTATGGAATCCGCCATCTCAGGGATTTCTCCTATTGTGTGCCGGACAAAATCTTCCGAAAGCGAAGGCGAATCTCGTGCAACAAGGACTGTTATAGCTTCTTCCATGTCCGCGGAAGAGGTGTGGATTTTTGATGCGGCGTACGCTCTTGCCGTATGCCTGTCCGCATAAATCTTGTATTTTGTGTAAAGTTCCTTGCCGGCTGCGTTTACGTCAGCCTCGTCTATCGGCTTTGGAAAAATGAAATGTTTCATCATTGCTTTGTTTGCGCAAAAAACATCTTCAAGGCGTTCCAAATTTGAGGGTTCCGACGGGTCTGAAGGATTTCGTTTGTCTGCGGGAACCAGAGCGTCCAAAAGAACAGGTTCGCCCATTGCGTCAACCGTAAGAGAGTCCGTTGCGGGAATTATAAAACCGTTCAAAGGAAGCGCGAACCGCCACGCGTAAAGCCCCGCCACAACGTTGCTGTAGTTTCCCGGAGCGAGCGCATAATAAATGTTTCCGTTTACTTTGTTCTTTATTCTGGAAAATGCGAACGGATAAAAAAACGCCTGGGGCAAAAGCCGACCGATATTTGCAGTGTTAGCTACGGTTACGTGCCGTTCCTTTATAAAGCCCTTGTCCGCAAAAACAGTCCTTACAAATCTATGGCAGTCTTCTTCGGTTCCGTCTATTTCCAGCGGATAAACGTTTCCGCCGTTCCATGCAAAATCGCTTTCGTCCATGCCGCGGACTGTTCCCTTGGGATAAACCAGAACCGCCTTTATGTTTTTCTTTCCGCGCAACGAAAGGGCAAGACTTGCTCCCAATTCGCCTGTTGAAACATCAAGGAAAACTGCGGAACCTCCGTTCAGGCTCAAAATGGTTTCCAAGCATGAGGCAAGATACGAAACTCCGAAATCCCTATGCTTTCCCGTGGGAGTGTGAAAAAGTTCCATCATGAAAAGTTTTTCGTCAAGCTGTTTTACTTCCGGAGAAAATTTGAACGCTTTGGTTGCAATTGTTTCGCAAATTATCGGGCTGAATTCGTCTTTTATAAATGCCGATGTCAACGAACCCGCGATTGAGGAAAATTTTGTCGTTTCGTCCGTGTACAAAATCCAGCGCCGCAAATCTTCGGTTTCGCATGGAACGTATAATCCGCCGTCCTCCGGCATACAGTTCATAACCGCCTGCGCAAAAGTTACGGCGGAGGACTTGTTTCTTGAACTGGTGAATTTCATAGAATTCAGTATAGCATATAAGAAGAACAGTATCAAACTTGCGCATTGCACATTGCCGATTTTGCAGTGGATTTTAATTTGAAGCGGAATATATATTTTTGCTCGGAAAATCCGGTTCTGTAATGCAAAAATTATTCTGTTCGGATTTTTGTATTTTTAGAACCGGAACTTTATTTACCTTCCATTGTCATTGAATTTCTGCAACTCACAAAAGTTATCGAAATTATAGTAAAAATCACCGTGTAAAAAATTCCGCACGCAAGCAGTGCATATGAAACTCCGGCGATTCCCAAAATGCTGTAATTCATCAGCTTGAAGAACACCAAAAGGAATCTGTAAAGCCCGTAGTCAATAACTAAAAAAATCGGAAAAACCGTAATCCACTTGAATTTGAATATTGAGTTCGGCGGAAGCCTTCCGTGCCACGCTCCGATTCCCAACGCAATTGCGCAAAGCAGCAGAAAATACGGATAAAACAGGCGGTTCAGCACGGACTGAATGCATACTTCCGTGGAATATCCGTATTGTTCGGCAATTTTTGTGAATTGAAAAAGAGAACTCAAACTCATCGCGCCTATTCCGGCGGATGCTTCTTTTAGAATATTAAAATCGTTGTATTTTATCGGCATTATTATGTAGCCGAGCTGCGTGCTCTGTGAGGAACCTTTTTTAAGCTGAACCGAATTGACAGTTCCTTCTTTGAATTTATCAACGGAATTAAGAATGATATATGGAACGGTATAGATTTTTTCATCAATTTCGAGAGCTTTTTTTGCGGCGGCATCAAAATAGTCCGTGGAAATTTCTTTCATTTTTGCATAAGCGGTGTATGAGCCTGCAACATAATTTCCATCTTTGTCCAGTGAAAAAACGCAAAGCCCTCTAAGATATTGAATAAGATTTGTTTTGTTTCCCGTTGATGTGATTCCTTTTATAAAATAAATGTCTGAGGTTTTGTCGGAATGCTGTATTTTGAAGTACACGTTGTTCGAATCCTCAAAATTCTGAAGATTGAGCGTTTCGTCCGTGAAAAAATATTGCTTTTCAAGCCTGTCTTCGGCAACGGCAAGGTATCTTACAACATCAGGATCCAGAGAAAGTTTTTTGCTTGTCTCCGAAAGCGTTTTGAAAACGTAATATGCGTGCAGATTGTCATGCTCCGAAAGCGCGGCGTAACCTTCATATTTTTTTGCAAAGATTTTTTGCTCCTCCGTTGTTCCGGAAAATCTTGCGTCTGACATTTTATTCCACGCTTCCGCTGCCAATTGCTTGAAATTATTGTAATTTATGTCTTTTTCGTTGCTGATTGACAACGCTTCCTGCGAATAAAAATGAGCGCCGAACCAGTCTTCATTTTTGAAACATTCTTTTGCGGTCAAAAAAGATTTGTACGGCTCCGAAATTGTATTTTGCGAAAAATCGTTCTGCATTTTGGGTTGTTTCTTCGGCTTTGAAGAAAGAACTTTTTCCATGTCAAGATTTACCGGATTCTCGTGGGTAAGCTCCATTTGTTTTGCGGCAATTTCCGCGTCGTCCATAAGTTTTAGGGCTTCGCCGTCCTTCGGGTCGATTTCCAAAGCCATTTTTGCAAATTCCCGCGAAAGTTCGAATCTTCCGTTTGAATAAAGATTTGCGGCAAAATTTTTGTATTCTTTTTGAAGTTTCGGCATTTCTTCATATTTTTTGATTTTTCGATTTACCAAAGGAAAAACGACTTCGCTAAAAAGCGTGAGCATAAGCGAAAATAAAAGTCCGGTTATAAGAACCGCCTTGAACCGAACGAACATTGCGGGCGAAAAACGCGAGAGACTTCTCTGATAGTTTTTGCCGAAATCAAACGCAAAACCGAGCATGAACGCCGTTCCGACTATCGGCGGAATAAAATCGCAGAATATTTTAATTCCTCTGGCAAATTTATATGATTTTACGGTTTTTTCTGCCAGTTCCGGAAGCTGAACCCATGTAAATCCGGCTGTAATGCTTAATGCCAAGGAAAGAAGTATAAAAATCGTAGAAATTATTATCAGGTGTTTTATTTTCATTTTTGAATCTCCGTTACGGTGTTTTTATGCCCATTTCCTTCGCCTTGCGGCAGTCAAAATGCTTCCCGCGATAATCACGAGCATTCCAAAAGCCAAATTCATTGCCACAAGCGGCAGCTGAATCAGTCTGTTCTGAAAATACTGAAAACGGGAAAAGTCTTCTCCATAAAAAAGCTTGTTAAGAAAAAGCCGAGTTGCAAAAAACGAATCAAAAAAATAGAAAGTGTTTACAATAATTGCTCCCGTTTGAACAATTACAATGTAAGTAATATTAATCATCCGCCATGTGCTTACCGCAATCATTGAGTATGTCGAAGCCAGCAAAAATCCGAGCGAACAAAAACAAAGCCAGCTGATGTACCCGTTTTCCCAAGAACGAACGACAGAACGATTGTAAAGCGAAATCATTTTCATGATTCGGTGTGAAACGCTCTGCAGATTCTGTTTTATCAGCGTGTCCCTGAACGGTCTTGCGGCGGTTGCGAACGCAGAAGTTTTTCCAACAGAAATATTCGCCTTGTCGCCAAAACGGTCGGGATTCCACTCGTCAAAAAGCTCAAGAACCTGAGCAGTTGCAGTTTCCGAATTCTCGTCCTGAATAAAATAAAAATATTTATCGTTTATTTTTCTAAAATATCCTCCGGTCAATGCGTTTTCTTTTGAAAGGGAAATTTTTTCTCTGCCGAAAATCGCCTGTTCTCCGATTTGAGTCAAAGGCAGAAGGACGAACCATACCGTAAGGCACAAAAAAATGTACGTCAGCGTTGTTAAACCCGGATTTGCAAGATGCCTGACCTTATAGATGAGCATTAAGGGAATCATCAAAAGCAAAACGGTCGGTGCATTTTTGAAAAATCCATAAAGAAACAGCTTTTTGGGAAAATCAACAGAACAGCCGGCAACCAGATTTTCTGCCGCCACATACTGAATGTAGACCAGTACTCCGACAATCAACGCCGCCGTAAGTATTAAAATAAAATGCAGCACCATTTCAAAGGATTTTCTCATTGTGTTTCCTCGCGGATAATTTTTACTGTTCTTAACCCGAATCCCGATTTTTACAGTTATGCCGGCGATTCCGCAATAAAATTGCAAAAAGGATTTTAAGGATTTGCCGAGCGCAATATTGTTTTTGTATATCAGTATTGCCCGGCTTTTCCGATTATGTTTAGAAAAACTTGCAGAAAATTTTTCCAAATATTTTGTTTGAATCGGTTGGCACCCTGAAAATCCTTCCGCAGACAAATCCGGCATTCAAGCTATCTTATTATCGGGATTTTTTAGGCGAATATTTAGAGATTTAGGCTGGGTAAAATGTTCAAAACTGAACGCAATCGAATTTGCGGATTTTAAAAGTGTTTTTGAACAAAAAAAGACCGGTTTTCCCGGTCTTTTTACAACGTGCTTGTTTCAGTTTTAATCGCTAAACGTCAAGCTGATTATCATTCTTCCTTTTGTGCGGTCTGTTGTGGCTGCCGCCGATACTCCGGCACTTCCCGAACTTGTTGTTGATACGGATTCAGTGTCGCTTGCCGTTTTTATGTGGGAATCGATGGCGGCAATATTTGTTTTCGCAGGAGTTTTTGCCTGTGACGGAAACTCCGAGTCGGGATTTGTAAAGTTCGTGGATTGCCCTGCCGTTATAAGCACCCCGCCTGAAAGGTTGGGGTTTATATCGGAGCCCGGCGTAAATGCGTTTGTGGTTCCTTCCTTCGGCGCAGAATCTTTTTTTTGCTCTGCGGTTTCGGCTGCCGGTTTCGGAATCATCTATTTCCGCATTCTTTTTTGAATTTTCGATATCCGCAGGAACAACAATTACTCCTCCGCTGTAGCAATCGACGTTCGCCTGACCATCCATCGCAAAGTCCGTTCCCCGCACGGAAGCCACAGCGATTGGATTTCTGACCGTATAACTGATTCTTCTGTTGTCGGAATGGTTTACGGTTGAGCGGATTGTGCCCGTATTAAGATATACCGAAACATCGTCCTTTGAGGCGGCGCTTGCAAGTTTTTCAAGCGTGATTCTGGTAAGAGGACCGAGTTTCATCACGGCGCTCTTGTATCTTATTAGCAATTCCGACTTAAAACTGGTCGAAATTACTTCGCCGTCGTTTATAAGCTCATCTTTTTGAAGCGGAATCCAGGAATTATTTCTGTCCACTTCCGCTTTTCCCGAAATTGAAATTACTCGTGCCGAATCGGCGAATGTATAAGCAGAGGAAGCAAGCAGCGCAGCGAGTATTGATTTTTTAGTAAGCCGAATTTCATATCGAGCCTCCGTAATACTTAAAATACGACCACCGCTTTTAGAGCGATTTGGGTCTTATCGTTTTTATTTTCATTTCCGACATATTGGCTTATTGAAGCCGCAATCTGCAAATCGTTGAAGATGTTGTAAGCCGCATTCAGCTGAACTTGGAATCCGTTGTATGCAAAACCGTTTTCGTTCATGTCAAAAACAACGGCGCTTCCTCCGCTTATGACCGCAATTTTTTTGAAAGTTTTTGCGGCTTCCAAATCCATTTTTAGCATGGAAGAATATTGCGGTTCGTCAAATGCAAGCGTAGATGTCAGCAAAGTAAAACCTTTGAATTGCGATATTTTTCCCTGATTTCCGGACGCATACATTCCTCCGAAATTCATGCTGAACGATTTTGTGAAGTAGGCGGTAATATTCAAATTTGACAGATTTGAAATGTCCGCAAAATTAACAGTTCCTACCGCAGAGTTCAATTTATAGAAAAGATTTTTTGTAAGGTACCCTTCAAGGCTGACAATTCCGTAAAATCGATTGTAATTGTCATTGTTCAAATCAAAAAAACTCCAGCCTTGCACAGAAAGCGTTTGGTTCGCAAATAACGAAGGGAACGTAACGCTGATTCCGAACGGAATGTACTTTGCGGAAAGTGAGTAAACCTTGTTTTTAGCAGGACGATAATTTGAATCTTCTTTGTTGATAACGGAAACGGAATTTGCGTTAATAAGTCCCGTGTATCCGCCGTATGCCATTGCGGAAAGTCTTTTGTTTGAATATTTTACCAAAACTCCGTCGCAAACTTGCGAAAAAATCATGGAAGTAGAATCCGCCAGCGCAAATCGTCCGGTGTTTATTGAAAGCAAACCCCTGTTTCCAAGCCGAAATCTTGTAACAAATTTCAAAAGATTAAAATCTACGGTGTTCACGATTGATTCATTTGCTATGTCCGTGTTATCAAACTTGAACTGATAGAACATTTCGCCTGCAAAATAATTCATTCCGTCTTTTGAAATCGGAACTTTCAGCCAAAGATTCAGGTTGTCCGTCTGCTTTATTTTGAACCGGAGTAATGTTTCGCCCGACACCGTTGTGTTGTTGTAAAACCTTCCGCCCCATTCCAATGCGGCTGCAAAACTTGAGAAAACAGCAAAAACGGAAAACGCCAAAATAAGTTTTCTCATTATTTATTTTCTCCTTTGGAAGCGTATAATTTTTCTCCAATTGTAAACATATTCAACAAGTCAACCCCGGACGGAATCATCGAAGGGTCTGCGGACTGAGACATCACGCCGTCGTTTTTGAATTGTTTGAACGCATATCGGGCGTTTCCTTTTGTCAGTCTGTAAAAAAGTCCGCCTTTTATGTTCCATATTTGAGCAAAGATTTTTGCGGTTTGCTTGTAATTTATAAAATCATCAGGCTGAATATTCTGAAAAATTATCCCCCGCTCGGAAATGGCGTTTATTGCGTCGATTTCGCTTGCGTCCTCAGGAACAAGTTCTTGGCAAATTGCACTGAAATAGCAAACCTGACCGTAAGTAATTTTTTCGGATTCAAGCACACGGGTAATAAAATCCGCCGATTGCGAAAAAACTGTCGATGAGAAAAATAAAAATGTCAAAAGCAACAAATTTTTTTTCATATCTTGCTCCAAAATATAACAATACAATTATATTTCATAAAATGTAAAAAGTCCAAATTTAGTGTAAATAAGTAAAAAGGGATGCAAACTTTAATATAAGGCTAGACTTTTATAGTTTTTTATTCAAGACTGCCGGCGGTTTTTCAGCAAAATATTCGCTTTTGTTCGGCTTTTGAAAATCCGGTTGAACTTGTTTTTTACGGATTTTCAAATCAATTGAAACAATGCACGCATTCAACTATAATTTGTTCCATTAAATTTATGAATTCCAACGAGGTAAGTGCAAAATGCCCAAAATCGAAGTAAACGAAAAACTATTTTTCAGCCTTCTTGATAAAAAATACGACTACGAAACTCTTGAAAAAAAACTTACCTGCGCCAAGGCGGAGTTGGACGAAAAGCCCGACATGAGCCAGAGCGAGAACGAGCGCACAATCAAAATTGAACTGAACGACACGAATAGACCCGACCTTTGGTCTACGAACGGAGTTGCCCGTCAGCTTAGGCTTTGGGGCGGCGGAAAAACCGTGGATTATGCAAAACTTATGAGCAACAACGGGAATTCCGACTACGAGGGAAGAATTATAAATGTTTCTTCCGAATTGAAGGATATTCGCCCGTATTTGGTGGCGTTCATGATTGCCGGTAAAGAAATCGACGAGCCTATGCTCAAGGATATAATTCAGACTCAGGAAAAACTTTGCTGGAATTTCGGACGAAAACGCAAATCCGTTTCGATGGGCGTTTACAGAATCGATAATGTAAAATTTCCGGTTGAATACAAGGCGGTTGACCCTGACAAGACCTCTTTTATTCCCTTGCAATGCGAAAATTCTATGACTTGCCGCGAAATCCTTTCGGAACATCCCAAGGGAAAGGATTTTGGCTGGATTATTCAGGACCTTCCGAAATTTCCGCTTCTTCTGGATTCGGCAGGCGAGGTTCTTTCTATGCCGCCGATAATAAATTCCGCAAGTCTTGGTGCTGTTCAGGTTGGCGACAAAGACTTGATGGTCGAGCTTACCGGCGACAACATCGAAAATCTTATGCTTTCTGCAAATATCGTTGCCTGCGATTTTGCAGACCAAGGTTACACAATTAAGCCGGTTCTTGTTCGCCATCCGTACGACACCGGAATCGGAAAAGACATTCTTGCTCCGTATTATTTCCAGAAGCCGACAAAAGCGAATGTTCGGAACATAAATAAACTTTTGGGGACGGATTTTTCGGCGGAACAGATTGTTCATTCCCTTGAACGAATGGGAAGTTCCGTTGAAATTAATGGCGACACTTTGATTCTTTCGCCTGCGCCTTACAGGAACGATTTTTTGCACGAAGTCGACATCATCGAGGATGTGATGATTGGTTCGGACCTAGAAACGTTTGCGCCTGAAAAGCCGAACGATTTTACGATTGGGCGTCTTCTTCCGATTACGAGTTATTCAAGAAAGGCGAAAACTTTGATGGTCGGGCTTGGCTATCAGGAAATGATTTTCAACTATGTGGGTTCACGCAAAGATTTCATCGAAAATATGCTTATAGAACCGGAAAAAGTGATTGAAATCGCAAATCCTATGAGCGAAAACTATCAGTTTGTTCGTTCGGATATTCTTTCGTCATTGCTTCGTGCCGAATCAAAATCCGCAAATGCGATTTATCCGCACAAAATTTTTGAAATCGGGAAAGTCGCCTATCTTTGCGACGAAGAAAATACCGGAACTCGGACAAGGCAGGTTTTGGGCTTTATGGCTTCGGGAGCGGGAGTAAATTTCAATGACGCGGCAAGTGAAGTCAGTGCGCTCCTTTATTTTCTTGACCACAAGTACGACGTGCGTGAGTCCGCCGACAAAAGATTCATTTTGGGACGGCAGGCGCACGTTATGGTGAACGGAAAATCGGTCGGAATTTTCGGCGAGATTCATCCGCAGGTTCTTGAAAACTGGGCGGTTACAGTTCCGTGCTATGGCGGCGAAATCGATTTGGAAGAACTTCTTTCTGCGACGGGAAAAAATCAACTTGATAAAAATTCGGGAATCGAAAAAAAAGGCGAAAAATCCGAAAAGCGGAACGAATCTTGTTCTGCTGAGAAAAAGCAGGAAAGTCCAAAATTTGCTGAAAATCAGGAAACTTATTTCAACGAGCATATCGAACTGAAAGTCGCCGTTATAAAATCTGTTGAAACCAATCCGCAGGGTGACAAACTTTACATCGAACATTTGGACGACGGTTCCGGGGAAGAACGGATTATCCAGTCGGGACTTCGACCGTATCTTTCTGAAGAGGAACTTTTGGGGAAGCACGTAATAATCGCCTCGAATCTTGCTCCCCGAAAAATGAAGGGCGTTGAAAGCCGGGGAATGCTCCTTGCCGCAGATTACACGGAAGATGGAAAAGAGAAGGTGGAACTTTTGACAGCTCCTTGGGCGGCGGCAGGAACTCCTGTTGTCCTTGAAGGTGCTGATCCATCTTTTTCGAAGCCCGGAAAAATCGATTTTGACAAATTCTGCAAGGTTGAAATGCGGATAAAAGATTTTTCTGTTCAGATTGCAGGAAAAAAACTTACGGCAGACGGAAAAGCGTTGACTACAGAAAAATCAAACGATTGCGAAGTCTGCTGATTTTTTGTTCGGCGTAGGAAGAAAATCGGACTTATGGAAGAAAATATTTTTCGCAAGGAAGAAAAATTGCAGGATTCCAAGCCGAAACCGAATTCCGCTTTTCCGAATAAAAAAGTCAATTATCAAAAAGATTTGGATAAAATACTCGAAAAACTCAAGTTGTCCGGCAAAAAGCCGAGCCTTCTGCTTCATGCCTGTTGCGGTCCGTGTTCTTCATACGTCATCGAATATCTTGCAGGCTTTTTTGACATAAGCATTTTTTATTACAATCCGAACATTCATCCGGAAGAAGAATACAGACGGCGGCTTGGCGAACTGAAAAATCTGCTTCCCCGTTTTCCGGAGGCCGTGAAAAACAACGTAAAATTGATAGAGGCGCCTTACGATTCCAGGGATTTTTTTGACGGAATTGGACTGAAAGATTCTCCCGAACTTGCAAAAGAGGGCGAGAAGGGCGAGCGTTGCCGACGATGTTACAAACTCAGAATGGAAAAAGCATATCGGTATGCGCAGGAAAACGGATTTGACTATTTTTGCACGACGCTCAGCATAAGCCCTTTTAAAGATGCGGAAAAAATTAATCGGATTGGAAAGGAACTTTCCGAAAATGCAAACAAAGAATCTGCGAATGACGTTCGTGAAAAAAATGCATATTCCGCTTGTTTGCCGGAACTTTCAAAAATCGAAAAAGTCCGTCCGCACAAAAATCCTGATGAACGCATTTTTTCAAAGGAAAAGCAGGCGGAAAATTGTGTAATTTCTGCCAACGAAAAATCAAAAATGCCGGCAAAGGATTTATATATAGAAGAAAATACGCTTTTATCCGGCGGCCTTGCGGATATTTCGACAGAATTTCCCGCGGAATCAAATTTTGCGTCCGACGAAAAAGAATTTTTTAAAACGAATGAAAGAAAATTTTCTCATGCGGAAATTGCCGCAAAAAAACGCGAAGAACTTTCCGCGTCCGCTGATAAATCTTTAGAATCAAGCGAAAAACCGCAGGGAACAAAATGGCTTCCGTCCGACTTCAAAAAAAAGGGCGGCTTTAAGCGAAGCCTTGAAATCTCGAAAGAATACGGACTTTACCGCCAGGATTATTGCGGCTGCGTCTTTAGCAAGGACAATCTGCGCTATGAATAAGTTTTATGGCTCGTAGATAAAATTTGGGCTGTAATAAAGCGTAAACATAAAACGGCAAGTTTGCAGTTTGGTAGCGAACTCGTAAAGCTATATCAGTATTCCGCTTTCCTTAGGCATTATCTTTCTGCAAAAAATCATTTGTGAGAAGCTTTTTCCTTTAAGTCTCTGCCAATGATTGCATTATCAAGAAGCTTAGGTATCGTTTTATTCCAATTATCATTTGAAATAAGTTTTTTAATTTTTTGTAAGAAATAAAATATGCATAAACAGCAGGCTCTCTTCCCGCAATTTATAATAGTCTAATACGGATAATCAGTATGACAAATTTGTTGAAGTGCCTAATTTCATCCGGGGATTCCGCCGTGTTGAGACTTGCCATTCATTTTATTTGTTTATACCGTCAGAGATTCCGTGTTCCGCTAATTTATAAATCCGCACCATAAATTTTTTGCGTATTGATTTTAACATACCTGTACTATATATTCGCTTTATGAACAGAATTAAAATTTTGATAGTATCGTGGGTCTTGTTGTGCTCTTTTTCTGCATTGTGGGCAAAGAGCGTGAAAATTTCTTTATGGAAAGATGTTCCTTCGATGAGCAAACATAAGGCGGTTATGTATTATCATTCCCCGAAAAATGCGGAGGCTGAAATAAAAAATGCCGCTGTAATAATTTGTCCCGGGGGAAGCTATCATCATCTTGGGATGTACAATGAAGGTTATACATCTGCGAAATGGTTTTCGGAAAAAGGTGTTGCCGCGTTCGTTTTGCGTTATCGAACGTCCGGAAGCGGATATCATGAGCCTGCGATGCTGCAGGATATTCAGCGAGCAATTCAGCTTGTGCGTGAAAATGCGGAATTTTACGATATAGATAAAAATAAAATCGGGCTCATCGGATATTCCGCCGGCGGACACCTGGTTACGATGGCGGCTGCATTTTGTGATTCGCATGATGAATTGGCAAAACTTAATATCGAGCATAAGGAATCGCTTAAACCGGACTTTGTAATTCCCGTTTATCCGGTGGTAACAATGCGCGAAGAGTTCGGGCATAAGTGGTCAAGGAAAAGCCTGCTCGGCAAAAACTATGATTCCGCAAAAATCGACAATTTTTCAATGGAACTGCAAGTTTCGCCGGGAATGCTGCCTTTTTATATCGTGGTTTGCCGGGATGATAAGGTTGTAAATTGGCAGAACAGTTGCCTTCTTTACGACGCGCTTCAATCCAACGGCGTGAATTCGGAATTAAAAGCCTATGATTGGGGCGGACACGGGTTTGGAATGTGCAATACGAAATTTATGCGGGAATTCCATTGGAACGAAGAAATGCTGCTGTGGCTTAAAAATGTGCTTAAGTGATTAGAATGGGAAAGCGGGTTTCCGGTGGCGGTGCATTTTTTGTTACTTTATAGATGCCGGATATAAGTCGATTCGTGGGTGCATACGCCCGTACTTCATGGGGCTATGCGCCCATAGTTCGCGGGGCTATGCACCCATAGTTTGCGGGTGTATACACCCATAAAGTACGGGCGAGAGCGCTTCCCAATAATACGGCGGCGCTTTTCAATTTTCGAATATTACCGATTCCCTTTTGCCCGATTATGTGTTTTGCAAAGCATTTGGCAGTTCGAAATATCGCTTGAGCCGCCTTTGCTCCATGCGGAAACGTGGTCAGCATCCATTTCACTCAATTTCCAGATTTTTGTTTTGTTGCCGGTGTTTTCTAAAGCGCAGAGCGGACAGTTTGAACAGCCTTTTGCTATTGCTTCGGTTGATTGTTTTTTGTATACGGTTTGTTTTGTCGGTTCATCGAAAACTCGTACATCAAGGAGTTTTTTATCCTGTTCTCCGCCTAAAATGTATTCGTAAATTCCTTTTTTGTTTTTTACAAAGAAGTCCGCATAGAGTTCCTTTAGGCGGTCGGAAACTTCGTTAGGATTGTAGGAATTTTTGTGATACTGTTCATACAGGGCACCCCATTCAAGCCCCTTCATTTCTTTTTCCACATCGATAAACACGGTAGAAATCCAATCGATAACGGAATTAAAATACGTTTTCAGTTCGGTTATGTCGGTATCATATCTGTGCCGGCTCATATATTCGCTTATGTTTCCGCGGGAAACCCAATCCAGCGCACAGTGTAAAAAATCCTGTCTGTTTACACTGCCGGCAATATATGCACTCCATTTTTGAATATTGGCATTTTGACTGTTACTGAATTCCTGTTTTGCCTTTGTTATAAATTCACCTGAATGAATGGCGTTCAACAGTTCCTGTTCGTTTAAGGGGATTCCTGCAATGTTTATTGTTTTAAACCATTCTTTTATTTCACTTTCTGTGCCTTCACATTCATAAATTAACAATTTTGTTTGCAGGATTTTATTTTTTAGATCGGAAGCTAAGCCGCTAAAGTATTGTTCCATACCGTGACCGTCTTTTATGGCGAATTTTCCGGTAACGAAACGCCCGAAGCTCGTAATGCGCTGCTGTCCGTCCAAAACCTCAAACCTTCCGTCCGGGGTTTTGTTAAAATAAATTAAGCCGAGCGGATAACCTTTGACTATGGAATCGATAACGGCAACGTCTTTTTTTCCGTCCGTATAAATATAGTTACGCTGGTATTCCGGCTGTATCGTCAATTTTCCCGAAAGCCCGAAAAGCCCCTTGCCTTCGTATTCATTGTACACAAAACCTTCGCAAATATCTTTTATCGTTATGTCTGTCCTTAATGAAGTAAGCATAGTGTGCCTCCGCGTTTTTTGATTGTAAGGATAGCATAGTTTTATCTTTTTTTTAAGTTGTCGGGTCCTGCATTTTATGTTTGATGAGAATTCGTGCATAGGTTTCGCGTCCCGATATGGTGAAACGGTGTCCGTAGTTCGGGTTATCGGGTACGTATCGGTCAAGTCCGATAATTTCGAACTGTTCGGGGCAGTATTTGTCAAGGAAGCTGATCGGAACACCCATTACACCGTTAGAATAAGTGCCGGATGAAGAGTCTGACGTATTTTCTTTCACCATTGACTTCTGCAAAACAGTTACCGTTTTTGTATGGAATGCCTGATAAGTTTCCGTGATTTGTAATTCCGATGAGTTCGAACTGTTCGGGGCAATATTTGTCGAGGAAGCTGATGGGGACTCCCATAATGCCGTTACATCTTGTGTCTGATGACAATTCGGTGCTATGCTGCGCGCCGTTCTGTCTGTCTGTCTGTCTGTCTGTCTGTCTGTCTGTCTGTCTGTCTGTCTGTC
>CALHVG010000010.1 GCA_938039145.1 uncultured Treponema sp. | reverse complement strand
TTTGAGTTTATAGGAACACTTTTTTTACTCTGCATATGAACCTCTTTTTCCGTCCCCAGCCTTTTTCCGTCAAAAGAGGTTTGAGCCTGAGGTTTTACGCACGATGCGCATACAAAAAAAATACACAAGAAAAAGGAAAGAGTCTTTATAGACTTTGCTCTATTCATAAATAAAGTCCTTATAGAAACACGGATAAGAGAACCAAAAACATTTTGAACCTTAATCTTATCCGTGCAGAAAAAACGATTTACTTCCGTGCAAAGTGTTTATCATAAAAGCCAAGGATTGCCCAATGCTTGCGTGAGTAAAAGCCTTACAAGGAAGCAAAGTCCAATCAAATCAGTTTAGGTTATTGTCCTTTAGCACGGCTTTATATGACTTCAAGTCCGAATAAAGATCCTCTGTAACAGGATTCCGCTTCGTTTTTACGATATGCATAATTTCATACACAAGGACAGCAATATTCGAGCCTATGGACAATATGCTTATCACGATAAGAGCAGCGGGCTTATAGCTTGAAGTTATCGAGAACAACGGAGATTTTGCGTAGCTTGAAAAAGTGATAGAAAACATTGCCCAAAGAGCGAGTGTCTGTGCGCGGTGCTGAAGCCATGCACCTTTCTTGAGGAAAAACTCGCTTAGCGTACATGACAAAAGAAGCAATAAGCCGGCGTACATTGAACGGGTGGATATGCAGTTATAGCAATACGAAATATTCCAAAGGTCATATGCAATAATCCAGAACCATAATTGGTCGGGCCATATCATGTCCTTGGATTTTGTGTTCGCAACCTTTATGCCGAACACGCCGGAGAGCGTAAGTATAAGCACTATTCCGGCAATCGCATTGAGGACATTCCATATTCCGCCCTGCATGAAAAGCCCGTCCACGCTGTTCATCACAGCTTCTCCACGGTATGCAAAAAACACCTCGAAGTCGCGGTAGACCGCTTCCGCAATGTTTATAGACAAAATCAGAAACGGAAAGAACAAAAGCCATTTTTTTGTAGATGCGCCCTTGATGTAGCGGATAGCCATGAAGCCCACAACGCCAACCAAAGCCGAATACGTCTTTACGACCGGAAACCAATCCCCGTTTCCTCTAACGGCAGTCTTTGGCCATACGGTAAACGTAAGAACCAAAGGCAGCACTATATACACCGCAATCGAAAGCCATTTGCTTCGTCTTGTGATGTCGTTTACCAGAATAAGTCCCACAAGAACTGCCAATCCTATAAGGACATTCTGCCATGTGTAGTTTGCAAAAAAGAACATAATTGTCTTCCTCCATTAAAATGTAATAGACCAGTTCGGAAACTTCAGTTTCAGAACTGGTTTAATATTAAAACGATAGTTCTATATCCGTTATTGGATACGCCTTGCACGAATGTATGTAGCCGAATTTTCCGTCCGCATGGCGAAGAAGCGCGCCCCTGGGAACAAAAACCTTGCCGCTTTCAAGTTTCACTCTGCAAAGACTGCATTCTCCGCTACGGCAGCACACGTTCACCCGTATTCCCGCACGCTCAAGGCTCGTAAGAAGCGATTCGCCTGAGATTCCGTCGAAAGTTTTTCCGCCTACCGAAATCTTGAACGTCTCTTTACCGGTCAGGTTTTCAGGCCAGAACGGCTCATTCTGAATGTCCCTTCTTGTTCCGAACATTTCCCGCCTGATGTTCCTTGGCTTTACGTGCAATTCCTCCAACGCCTTTGTGCAGAAATCACTCATGACCTGCGGACCGCACATATAGAATGTGGCATCGTCCGTTTTCTTTACAAAGTCTTCTATGCATTTGGCATCAATAAATCCTTTCTTTCCCTTGTACGACTCGTCGTTGGAAATCACAAGCTGATAATGGAAATTAGGATAGTTTTCTGCAAAGGAAGTCAATTCCGCATGGTAGGAAGAAAGATTTTCCGTGCGGTTTCCATAAAGCAGAAATATTTCCCTCTCCTCTCCGCTTTCAAGGACTTCCCGTATCATGCTCATGAACGGAGTGATTCCGCTTCCGCCTGCAAGGAACACTGATTTTTTTGAGTGGAACACAGGATTGTAATGGAAGCGTCCCGAAGGAGACGTGGCTATGAACCTGTCGCCCTTTTTAACCTCATTCAAAAAATGAGAGGACACAAAGCCGTTCGGAACTGCGGCGACCGTAATCTCGTAATACGAACGCTGCTTGGGTGATGAGGAAATACTATACGGTCGTGATGTGCATACACCGTCGATTTCCATGAATATGTTTATGTATTGACCTGCTTCGAACGGCGGAAGGTAGCCGTCCCTTGAAACGAATCGAAACACTTTTGCGTCTTCGGCTGAAGGATATATATCCGAAACCTCAAGGTCAAGTTTTCCCGGATGAAGTTTTGCAAGCAAACTCTGCACTGCATCTTTTTGAACCAAGATGTCTTTGCCGCTTTTACGGGCGAAACGAACTTCCTCAAGCACTTCATTGCCGTTTTCCATCGTTCCGATAAGTATGTCTTTTATAGAACGCATGTTACCATTCCTCCTTCAAAATCCGCTTTGCCACGCTGTTACCGTAAAGGTAATTCGGACCGAATCCGCACGTGTTCACCCAGCCGCTTGCAAAGTCAAGGTTTGGAATGAACGTGTCTCTCGGAAAGAAGAACACCGATGACTTCAAATCCTGCTCATAGCCGTAAATCGCTCCGCCCGGATGATTCAAATATCGCATATGGGTAAGCGGAGTTGCGATTTCCATCTCCTCGATGTGGCTTCTGAATCCGGGATAGCGTTTTTCAAGACGGTCTACGATAGTGTTCGCAGCATCGTACTTTGCCTTGTAGTACTGCTCCGGAGAAAGTTTTTCCCATGCCTCGCCGTATTTTAGTGTTCCGGCAGTAACAATGCTTGTTCCCTTTGGAGAAACAGAAGGGTCATCCACCGTGTAGCAGGTTGAGACTATAGGATCTATTTCTGTGTTCAGCTCATACGAATTCATGAAGTCGCGGTTTGCGTCAAGCGTGTCGTAGGTCAGGTTGAACGAATCTGTAAAGCCAACTGTCTCAGGCGGACAGTCCAAGCCGATAAAGCAGGTTAGCGCAGATATCCCTACCGTATACGCTTTAAGGTATTCGCGAGCCTTTTTGGGAATATCCTTTTCATCAAGAAGATTGGCGTAGGTTGCCGTAGGAGAAATGTTCGAGATAATCTTTTTACAGGTATGCTCCACCCCGTCCTCGGTTATTATGCCCGATGCCTTGCCGTTTTTCAGTACGATTTTTTTAACTCCCGTGTTAAAGAAGACCGAACCGCCCGCTTTTTTTATGGCTTCCGTAAGCGCCTGCGAGATAACCTGTGAGCCGCCCCTAAGATAATATGGCTTGTCTTCGGTATAGATGTACGTGCATCGCGCCAAAATAGTGAACGGGAAGCGTTCAGGCGGCATTCCCATAAAGCACCAGTACGCAGAAAGGCACAATTGAAGTTCCTTGCTTTTGAAAAACTCGTTCAGCACATCGTCTGTACTTTTTACCGCATACTTTGCAAGCGTAGGATACAGTTTTGGAAAAAGAGCCTTCATTACAAGTTTCTTTATAGAAGAAGGCTCTCCTGAACTGTTAGCGCTTTTTGCAGTGAATGCGATTATCTCCCGATTGAATTTCCATACGGTCTCATAATACCTGTGTATGGCGTCTTTTTCCTCGGGAAACGCCTTTATAAGAGTCTCTTCCGCCTTGTATCTGTCGGCAGGAAGAGCAACCCCTTTTCCCCCAGGCAGATTGATTTTGTAAAGCGACTCAATCTGAATCCAGTCGATTTTGTCTGTTATGCCGTACTGGTCGAAAAGCACCCTGAGGTCTCCCGGTTTTTCCGCCGTTCCCATGGAACTAAGCTGGTGCAGTGCCACCTCGAATTCAAAACGTCCTCGGCAAAAACTTGTTCCGCAGCCGCCGGGAATGTTGTGCTTTTCAAAGACAGCGACCTTCTTTCCCGCCTGCGCAAATGTTACAGCCGCCGAAAGACCTCCGTTACCCGCGCCGATAACGATTACATCATAGTCTGCCATCATGTCCCTCTAACGAATTTTTGTCATTATCGCAAATGTGCAAGAAACTGCAAGCAGAGCGATGTTTATTACCATCAGAATAGCCTGAACTACGGTTTTCTGACTGGCTTCAACGAATGCGGAAACACCTTTGCTCTTCAGTTTTTCTTCGAATATTTGTTTGCATGAAATCTGAAGGACACCGCCGCATGTAAGAGAATTCGCTCTGAACATAAGCCACAAGCCCGGATTCTTGGTGATTATGCATCCCAAAAGAGGCATTCCAAGAATCGCAAAATGAAGATATGCGATGGAAGGACTGAACTCGTCGGTTACAAATATCCAGTTCCAAATGGTGTATGCAATTATCCAACATATAGTACCCCAGAACACATATTGCTCCGTGGTAGCCCTGTTGTTCGCTTCGTAGATGAACGAAAAAGCAAAACTGTCGCCGCTCAAGTTTATCCATGAAGGTGCCAATGCCAGCACAGAAGCTGCAAGAACCAAACCTGTGACAAAATTGAAATACTTTTTGTACTTCAAGTCAGTGAAAGTCGCTTCGAGGATGTTTATAATTAAGAACGCAAGGACAACGTACACGAACCACAAGCCGTTAATGTGCGCAAAATAATCGATGAAAACAGCGGCTACTATTACAGTCCTCAATATTATAAGGGTGGAAAGTTTCAGCTTTTCAAAAAACACCGTCTTCAAGAAAATCAGCACCAAAAACGGCAGCACGACATTCACGGGGATATTCGCCCACACGGGAAAATAAGACGTTAAGAAAGAAACGACCGTGATGATTATCGCAGCACACAGCCATACAACAAAATGCGGCACTTTCTTTGCCAACATACATTCCTGAAAACCTTTCATAAACAGTACCTCGCTCATTCAAATCTGATACACTAGATATTATAACTTAATGATGAAAAAGCAAGAGTTTTTAATCCGGCATATAAAAAAGATAGACAGACTCTCTTTTAGAACAGAATCAAAGCCCTCTTACAATATTCTGTAAGACATTTCGTGCAAAATATGCCCTTCCAAGAGAAAATTCTTGCGTTGATTTTGTCTTTCATTTGTTATAAGATTTTCGGGTTATGAAGAACAAGACAACCCTCTCGCCCTATCTTGCGGCAGGAATTCTTGCCACTGTGCTGTACATTGTGTTCGCCGCAAAGCCGCTTGAGGAAGAATTTCAGTTTGTACCTGAATGGAAAATAGATGTGGCAAATCCAACCGTCATAAACGATAGCGGCACGGACGAAAAAACGCACCGCTTCAGGCTCGGACAGACAATGGGCTACTTCACGGATTCAGGAAAAATCACGAACTTCATAACGTTTCCTTTTAAAGCCACCATTTCAGACGATTTTTATGCATCCTATACTTCAAACAGCACAGGGTGCGACTTGTTTTCCAGAAACGGAACAAAAATAGGACGAATCGACCAGCCGGGATTTCCCATGTTAGCCGATGAGCGAATATTCGTTTTTCTTCCGGGCGGGAATTCTTTGGCAAGCGTTGACCAAAACGGAAACCTCCTTTGGGAGTTTGAAAGCCCTTCCCCCATAACCGCATTCGACTCTTCAAAATCAGGCTGTGCGCTTGGCTTTGCCGACGGAGGCGTGGTTCAGTTCGACAGCGAAGGAAAGATAATCCAAAGGTTCTCTCCGGGAGGAAGTGAACTGCAGGTGATACTGGGCGCCGCCATATCTTCGGACGGAAAGCTCATCGCGACCGTCAGCGGACAGAACAAAGAACGCTTTGTGCTTTCAAAAAGAGAGGACGCTCATTCAAGGATAATATTCCACGAGTTTTCAAAAAACTCGATGCCGTACCAAAAGCTCGTGAAGTTTTCCAAGGACGCATCAAAAGTCTTTTACGACTTTGACGGCTCTCTTGGAATCGTGGACACACAGACATGCAAATCCAAGCACATAAAAATCATCGGACAAGCCATAAGCATCGAGGAAAGCGACAGATGTGTATTCCTGCTTACAAAAAAAGGCGACGACTACAGAGTTTACATAGTAGAAAATAACTCAAGCCTTGTGGGAAGTTTTGCGTTTAAGGCAAGAACGGCGTTCATAAGGGCGGACAACGAAAGTCTTTTTGTGGGAAAAGACACAACGATATCAAAGTTAAAGATTCTTAGCAGGTAGGAAAGCATGAAGAAAACCGTTTTTTTTCCATACATAATGGCGATGGCGTTTTCCGCAATGGCATTCGAGTGGCCGCAACCTTCGGAAAACTTCGCCTCTTATTTCGGAGAACTTAGAGGAAACGGAATAAGCACTTCGCTTATCTTCAGCGAGCCTTCAGATATAAAGGCAGCCGAAGACGGAAGGCTTCTCCTTTTTTTGCAAGAACACACCGACGACACGGATTTTTTTCCTTCAACCCTTGGAACTTCATTCATAATCGCGCACAGCGACAGCGTGCTTACAGTCTATGCCAACATGGACAAATACACCATCTCATTGGATATGCTTTCGGGAACTGATTTTGACGTAAATATAAGAAAAGGACAGCTGCTTGGAGAAAGCGGAAACTCCGCATGGCATGAAAGCAGAAATGCCCTTGAATTTCAGGTAATAGACGCAAAGAACAATACTGCCGTAAACCCTAAAGTGCTTATGCCCAGAACTGCAAAAGAACCGATTCTTTCTATCGAGAACGTAGAAATACAGGACAGGAACGGAAAAATCTTTGATGCTGCAAGGGAACGTTCAGTTCCGGCAGGAGTATACAAGGTATACAGAAAACGCCAAGCCTCCGCCGTTCCATATAAAAGCCGTGTAAGCATAAACGGAACCGTAGTTGATGAAATAACATACGACATACTGCGAGAAAACGGAAACTTTATTTGCATAACCGGAAAAAGAAACTATCCTAAATCAGTTATGTATCCTGACAGCAAAAAAGAGTTTTTGGGCGAAGTGCTTTTTTCCCCCGGAAGAAACTCTCTTCTGCTTACGATTTCGGACTTTTCAGGAAAAGAAGTTTCTTCGACTTTCACAATAGCAAGCCGCTGATGAATGCGGGTTACTAAAAACACATTTTCCGCAAGCATTGAAAAGAAATCTCTTGAGTTTATCGTTCAGCAAACTCACTTATTGAACACATTTTTTATTACATTGAAAAAATACGGAAATTAGACAATCCTTGCCTTTTAAGAAAGGCTTTAGATTGTCTAATTTATAGGAAGGTATAACTTCAAAGTTGAACAAAGTTTTATTAGGGAGGAAACCGGTCTTGGGGGCATATCTTGCAATAAGGGTCTGTTAATAATTATAACAGACCCCCTTCTAATATTAATAAAAATTTAAGCTGA
>CALHVG010000009.1 GCA_938039145.1 uncultured Treponema sp. | reverse complement strand
GGGCATATTTGCAGACGGCGGTTTTGATTGCGTGATTGGGAATCCGCCGTATGTAAAAGAATATACCGATACAGGCTGCTTTGAAGGTTTACATAATCATCCTTGCTATCAAGGAAAAATGGATTTGTGGTATTTTTTCGGATATCAAGCGATTCGGTTTACAAAAGAAAACGGATTAGTCGGATTTATCGCACCGAATAATTGGATAACAAATGCGGGGGCTTCTTTGTTTAGGGATTTTGTATTGGATAATGCAAAGATAGTAACGTATACGGACTTCGGCAATTACAAGGTATTTGAAACCGCCGCAATTCAAACAATGATATACATTATGCAAAAAACGCAAATGAATGAATGTTATTCGGTTGAATATTCGCGGCTTAATAATGCCCACGCCGAACTGTCTGAAGTGATTGATTTTTTAGCGGGGAACGGAGAAGAAAATATAACCCGATTTGAAGCGGAAATTACAAAAGAGGCTTGCTAGGATAAATACATTCTCTTTTTGAATAATAAAATTTCTGCCGTTCTTAATCATATAAAAGAAAACGGTAATGCAGGGCTTATAGAAGACGAAATTGCACAAGGAATTGTAGCACCCCAAGATTTTTGTAATAAAGCATCAGCTCTAACATTAGGTGATGAAAATCTGCAAGGTACAGGTATATTCAATCTTTCGATGGATGAATATAATGCACTCAATTTATCGTCCGAAGAAAAGGAATTGGTAAAACCTTTTTACACTTCGACAGAGTTGCATAAATATTACGGCAACGCAAATAATAAACTATGGGTGATATATACAACGTCAAAGTTTAAAAATAAAAGCGAAATGAAAGCATATCCAAATCTCAAAGCGCATCTTGACAAATTTATCCAAGTGATTACATCTGATAATAAACCGTATGGGTTGCACCGTGCGCGGGATGAGAAATTTTTCAGAGGAGAAAAGATCATTTCATTACGGAAAACAGCGGAACCGTGCTTTACCTACACTGATTTTGATTGCTATGTTTCACAGAGTTATAATGTTATTAAAACCGAACGGTTCAATCTTAAATTCTTAACCGCCATATTAAATTCCAATGTGATTAAGTTCTGGCTGCGCTATAAGGGAAAAATGCAAGGAGATAACTTTCAGGTAGATAAAGAACCCCTGCTTGAGTTACCCTTGATTGTCCCAACAGAATCGGAGCAGGCACATTTAAGTGTGTTGGCTGACCAGATGATTACTGCACAGGAACAGCTGAACAGTGCAATATCCGATTCTGATAAGAAATTCTTACAACAGCGGGTTGATATTTTGGATAAGCAGATAAATACTGTTGTATATGAGCTGTATGGCCTGACGGCGGATGAGGTGAAGATTGTGGAGGGGGAGTAGCTATTTGAAATTTTAATTGATAATGGTTAATGTGTAATGGCTAATTATCCAGTGCCCGTATAGCATCTATTACAGAATCCTTTGCGGTCGTGGTGATTAATAAACAGAGCTGCAGAAGGCGCAGAAAAAATGAAGAAGTTGAGGCTTACACAAAAATTTTTTGACTGCCTAATGGTAAAGAGAGAGGTGATAGGATGTCAAATAAAGATTCATTAAAAGAACAATTTTTGATGGTGTTTTCAAATGACGGACATTATCAATGGGCGAACGATTATAAAAAGCAATATATATTTGCTTTAAAGAATTTGAATGATAACGAAATTAAAAATTTACCTGAGAAAATAATTGGTAAATCGGCAGATGAGATTTTTAAAGTAGTTGTAGAGTATGATAAAGATTTAAAATTATTTTCTTTTTTCAATAAAAATTACGAAATTTATTCAAAAAAAACAATTGAATTATATACGATAGATTTTAACAATGAAGATTTAACGGGCTTAAAGGCTCTTTCAGAAAAAAATTATTCTTTTGATATTTCAGATGATTGGAAAAATATTGGAATAATTAAAGATAAAGAAGACAATAAGATTTCGTATATCTATGCTCAAAGTTCATATGTAACTTCCAGTACGAAGATAGAATCTGCTTCATTTAATGAAGATATTTGGAAAACTATTGGTAGTATTGCAAGTAAAAAAACAAAACTTTCTTTTGGTAAACTTCTATATATAAATGCAAAAGTTGTGTCACCTAAGAGGAAAATTTTGAAAGTTACATTTGATATAGATAAGAAACTTGTATCTATAAGCTATGATAAGTCTGAAGTAGATGAACAAGGTAAGAAAATAAATGTTTCAGATTCAAATAGAAATGCATTAAATAAAATTATTCCAACATTGCCATTATCACAGGCTACGAAAAAGGAAATTATTGATTCTGTGTCACAAGGTAAGAATCCTTTAATAACTCAAAAATCCTTAGATGGAATATCATTCTGTGCTGATGAAGAAATTCTCGTGATTCCTACAATTCAGAAAATTGATTTGGAAGATAGGCAAACAACCGAGCACAGTGAAAGAATTACTTCTGAAATGTACAACCAAAGGAATTTAGAAATTGAAAGTTCTGCAAAAAAAGAATATGAGCAATACGGAACATTAAAAGAATTCTTTATTCATAACCCTAAGCACAATACGAAAAATAACCAGATAAAACAAATTGAAAAAATGCAGCCAAATTCAGAAAGACTTTCTTTTCATGCATATGTTGTCGTTATAAGAATTGCAAAGGATACTGAAAAGCCTGTAAGCAACGCCGAAAATTTTAAAGGTAAAGTCTTGGACTTGCTTTCAGTTGATTTTGATTATGATAATAATGAAATGACCATTAGAAACAGTAATTATTCAGGAGAGGCGCAAGATGCTCTCATTTATAAAATTCTTGAATTATCTAAATGAGAATCCGGACAACCTAGTAAATACTCAAAAGGACTCTTTACATACACTTTTATTCTGCAATACACATGATAGATTCATAACTCCGCAGCTAATTTCAAAAGAACTTGATATACGAAAATCTTTTGCAAAAGAAATCTTTATTTCCTTAGCAAATGGTACTGATTTAAATGTAAAAATCAAATGCAGTAATTGCAATTGTGATAATGATTTTTCATCTTCTTCATGTAAAGAATGCGGAGAATTATTAGAGATTACAGAAGATAATTTATTTGCGAAAATTGAAGGGGTATTATCAGACAAACGAAAGCTTTATGATAATGAAGAAAGTGTGCGCGAAGAACAGTTGTCACAGATGATAACAATTTGGGACAAACAAAAATTTATAGTTTATATGTTAATTGATGTTTCGAATTCTGAGATGATTCAAAATAAAAACAATGAAAACTATAAAAAATATTTAGATTGCTTGCGGGAAGCCGTTAAACAGAGTTTTCTTATTTTAAGAGGAAACTATCTTTGTTTTGGAGAAATCGGCGATTGCTTTAAACTTGGTTTTTCGGATATTAATGATGTAAGAGTTTTTTTAGAGGAAATTGCAAAAATTCATTATGAGAATTTTGAAAGCAACCATTATCCTCCGGCGATTGAGGGGCTTAAACCATATCCATGCTTAAAAATATCAGCCCAATTGCTTGAATTAGGATATTCCCAAAATCCCAAAGATTTATTATCTAAAACGCTTAATGGTGCTTTGGATTTTAATTCGGATTTACTTACAAAATTATTTAGGCTAGATGGAGCAATAAAACTTAATTACGACAATGCTTTTAATGAAAATAATAAAATCTGTGCTTTTATTTTTGATCAGTTAGCAGATAAAATGGGGCTTAAAGGTAAGAAGCAAACAATTGAAGCCGGAAAGCATATCCCTCATAAAGCAGATGTCATAGCAATTACATTTCCTAATGGAAAATTAGAAATCTCGGATAATCCTAAAAGATTTTTAAGAAATGAATAATGATGGAATGTCTCAAAAGTTGGATGGTTCTTAAAAATCCCCGCAGAGCATGAAATTAAGCAAGCTGTCAAAAAGAATAAGTTTTTGGCAGCCTCAATAAATTATACTTACACAGTATCTCCCCCCAATGTCCAACAAAACAGTTATTAAACAAGTAAAAATGCTGCCGGAAGTATTGTTGGTATCTGTTTCAACTTTTATCAAACTGCTTGAAGCTGCGCAATGCAATTTTACTGAAAATTATGCCGATCTTGCAAAGCCTAAAAACAAACAAACTTTTTTTGCATGAGCCGAAAAACTGCACCTTGACCGGAACGCAGTTACCGAGTTACGCGAGGTAAGCTTGATATGATTTTAGCAAATAGTATGATTCTTTGAATAAGCCTAACAGTTGGCTCCGCTCAACTCTAGTATCACCCCCGCTTCCCACCTGTTGCCTTTCCGTTCAAAAATCGTGATGTTATCAACCGGAAAGTCTTCCGCAAGGTTTAGTTCGTTCA